>JBGPIJ010000345.1:0-2503 GCA_041484865.1 Gemmatimonadota bacterium | reverse complement strand
GTCACCCGAGACCTCCGTCACGGTCCAGCGGGGCCCGCGGTTCAGGACGCCCGCGACCAGCAGGGACGCGGCGACGGCGACGCTCGCCCACCGCAGCGCGGGGTGGGGCAGCCACCGCACCCGCGGCGATCGCGCTCGGTCCCGGCCGGTGCCCCGCACCGCGCTGATCCCCTCGGTCGCGGCGGGCGCGGTGAACCGACCCGAGACGAACTCGCGCTTGAGCCGGGCGCGGAAGTCGGGGTCGGGGGACGGCGTCGAGAGCGCGCGCAGTGCCTCACGCGCGCGGCGCTGCTCCGCGGTCCATCCTTCCGCGTCGTAGCGCTTCATCGGAGCGACTCCTCGAGCAACTTGCCGAGCGCCGCGAGCGCGCGCGAGTAGCGCTTGCGGGCCGCGGCATGGTTGACCCCGGTCAACTCGGCGATCTCCTGATGGCTGAGCCCCTGATAGTCGTAGAGCACCACGGCGACCCGCAGTGGCTCGGGAAGCCGCTCGATCGCCTGGAGCACCAAGCGCCTGCGCTCGCTCGCCAGGGCATCGCCCTCGGGGTCGCGCGCGCTGCCCGCGAGGTTGCGAGAGACCGCCGGATCGCCTTCGATCGAGCCGCTCCTGCGCGACATGCGGTAGCTCCCGGAGCGCCACAGATCGCGGCAGGCGTTGTAGGCGATCGCGGTCAGCCAGCGCGTGGGATCGCGCGACGGGTCGAGCTGATGCGCTGCACGGTGCACCTTGAGAAACACCTCCTGGGTGACGTCCTCCGCGGCGGTGCGCTCTCCGAGCAGGCGATAGACCAGGCCGAAAATCCGGTCGAAATATCGCTCGAAGAACGCGGCCAGCGCCTCGGGATCCCGTGCGCGCACGCGCTCGAGCTCGGCGGGCGGAGGCGGCGCCGGCCCGGAAGCGTCCCCCGGCGGCGCTCCCGATCCGGGCGCGCCGTCCTGCTCGCCCCGGCCGAGGGATGCGCCCGCGGCGGGATTCACACTCCTACTTACGGAGGAAGGCGGCTCGTGTGTCGGACCGGGTGAGGAAGTCACCGGCCCATTCTAGCCCAGGTGGCCGCGTAAGGCCGGGGCGGTGGCGCTGAGGGCGGTGCGGTCGAGCCGAGCGGGAGCCCCGGACGGTGGGAGCGAGCCTGGACCAGCCCCCATGCGCGCCGCCGTTCCGGCCTTACGCGGCCGCTCAGGCCGCGACGCGCTCCGCCGGAGGTTCCTCCTCCCGCTCGGCCAGCGCCGTCGGGAGCCGGACCCAGAAGGTGCTTCCCTTGCCGGGAGTGCTGTTCACTCCGACGTGGCCGCCGTGCAGCTCGGTGATGCGCTTGACCAGATGGAGCCCGATGCCTAGCCCGGGGCTTCGAACCTCCTTGTCGGGTACTCCCTGGCCGAACAGCTCGAAGATGTGAGTCGCCTCTTCGGGCTTGATCCCGGGGCCTTGGTCCCGGACCTCGACGCGAAGGAAGTCGGGCTCGCGGGCGGTCTGGATCGTGACCGTCGATCGTTCGGGGCTGAACTTGACGGCGTTCACGAGCAGGTTGACCACGACCTGGCGCATCTTTACCTCGTCGAGGGGGACGAGCGGCAGCGATTCGTCGTAGTCTTCGCGTAACTCGATGCCGTGCTTGTCCGCCAGCGCCCGCGACGTCTCCACCGCCGCACGCGTCACCTCGTTGACCGAGAGCGGCGTCGGCTTGAGCGTCAGCTTGCCGCTTTCGAGCCGCGTGAGATCGAGGATGTCCTCGATCAGGCCGAGCAGACGCTCCGCCTCGCTCCTGAGGCGGCGGAGGAATTCGGCCCGCTGCCCGCTCTCGAGCTTGACCTGCCCGTCGTCCAGCAGCTCGGCGTAGCCGATGACCGACGTGAGCGGAGTCTTGAGCTCATGGCTCGCCGTCGAGAGGAACAGATCCTTCATGTGATTCATCTGGGTGAGCTTGAGGTTGTCCTCCTCGAGCTGCCGCGACCGCCTGCCCAAGCGCTCCATCGTCTCGGCGCGGTCGATGACGGCTCCCACGTGCTCCGCGAACAAGCCGAGCATGTCGCGATGGTGCTCCTGGAACGGCTCGGGATGACTGATCCGGTTGACGTTGAGCACGCCCACGCAGCGTTCTCCGACTCTCACCGGCAGGGACAGCGCCGAGCTGATGTTGCGGTGCCTCTTGTAGTGCCGTTCCAGCTCCGGATGATCACTCTTGTTGTTGGCGAGAATCACCGCCTTCTGATGCTGGGCGACCCAGCCTGCGATCCCCTCACCCAGACGCCGGTGCGCATTGCGCGCGAACTCGGACTCGAGCCCGTAGCTCGCGCGGGTCTCGAGCTGCCCACTCTCCGGGTTGTAGATCATGATCGAGGCCTGCTGGGCCTTGAGCGTGGCGATGACCCGTCGCACGATGATCTCGAGTATGGAGCTCAAGTGCAGCTGGAGATTGAGCGTGGTCGAGAGCTGGAAGAGCGCCGAGATCTCGGAGAGCCTGGTGCGGGCATCCTGCAGCTCGAGCTCGTCGGCGTGCAGGACC
>JBGPIJ010000344.1:0-2515 GCA_041484865.1 Gemmatimonadota bacterium | reverse complement strand
GATACCGAAGCGCCGCTCGCGTTCGAGCGGGCGGTGGCATTGGACCCGCGCTTCGCCCCGGCATGGGCCGGCCTCGCGGAGGCCCGGAGCTGGCTGCTCCGTCAAGCGCTTTCATACGACACCATGCCGGGGCACCTGGCCTTGGAGCGGGCCATGAGCCTCGCCCCGGAGGCGCCCGAGACCGAGCTCGCCCGAGGGTACTACCTGTACTATGCCAAGGGTGAGTATGGGGCGGCGCTCGAGCAGTTTCGCGCCGTCGAGCGCGCCCGCCCCAGCGATGCGGGCGCGGTAGCGGCGATCGGCTACATCCTGCGGCGCCAGAGCGATACGGCGGGCGCGCTCGCGCACGGGCTGCACATGACGGCGCTCGATCCCCGCGATCCCAACGCGCTGTGGGATCTCGGTGGAACGTACATGTGGCTGCGCCGCTTCCCCGACGCCACTCGTGCGCTCGAGCGCGCGCTCATTCTCTATCCCGATTACGAGGCGGCGAGGGTCTTTCTCGTGTCGAGCCTGTTCGCCGTGGGCGACACCGCCCGCGCAGCGGTCGTGGCAAGAGAATCCCGGGGCCACGTCAGCCTGTGGACCGAAGCCTGGCTGAACAGCACGATGGCGACGTTCCGACGCGACCATGCGACGGCGATCCGCCTGCTCGCGGGCGCGCCTACGACGACTGCGACGCAGCGGCGTGACCGGCTGCTGCTCCTCGCGCTCGCCGCTCAAGCCGGCGGGCAGGGCCCGCGTACCAGAGTGTACGCGGACTCCCTGCGCGCCATGGTGGAGGATGATTTGCGTCGCCTGACCGGCCGGCCCGACGTGTTCGGCAGCATCGCCGACGTGCACGATCTCCTGGGCATCGCCTACGCGTTGCTCGGACGCAAGGAACAGGCGGTGAAGGAGGGGCTTACCGCAGTGGAGATGAACCCGGTGTCGCGTGACGCGATCGAAGGCCCCCGCGGCGTCAGCCAGCTCGCCGCTATCTATATCCTCACGGGCGATCGCGACAACGCTATTGATCGGCTCCGCTATCTCGCCACGATCCCCTCAACCCACTGGCGGGCCGCTCCGTCGATCACGACCGCGGCGGTGTTGCGGCTCCATCCCCTGTACGATCCGTTGCGCGGGGACCGCCGGTTCGAGGCTCTCGCGCATTAGCCTTCAATTCCCTCGTTCCCCGCGCCCGCGATCCGCTCGAACCGATCCTCGACCTTCCCGGCCTGCTTTTCACTCTCCTCGAACTGCTTGAGCGCATTGCCGAGATGCGTTCCGACCTTCTCGAACGCCCCCCAGAAGGCGACGAACTGCTGCTTCAGCGCTCCTAGCTGGTCTTGGATCTCGCGGGCTCGCTGCTCGAACTTCATCCCCTTCAGGCCGTGAAGAATGACCAGTAGATAGGCATAGAAGGTGTGCGGTGAGACCGGCACGACTTTGCGGGCCAGCGCATGGCTGAAGATGCTGGTCCCGTCTGCCGGATCCTGGGAGCGCAGCATCGCTTCGTAGTAGACGTTCTCGGCGGGGATATACATCAGCGCGAATTCATAGGTTTTTTCATCGGGGCGGATGTACTTGTCCGCGATCTCGTCGATCCGGGCTCGCAGCGACCGTACGAACACGCGCCGCTCGCGCTCGGCCTCATCCCCCGTCGCCGCGAGCATCCGCTGGCAAGCCTCGAGCGGAAACTTGGCGTCCACCGGCACCAGGCGGTCTCCCACCTTGACGACCGCATCCACCCGCTCGCCCGACTTGAAGGGATGCTGCATCTCGTACGCCGATGCAGGGAGGATCTGCCGCAGCAGCTCTTCGAGCCAGACTTCGCCGATCGTGCCGCGCAGCTTGGGGACCTGGAGCAGCTGCTGAACCTCGGTGACCGCGCCGCCCACGGTCTCGAGCCGCTTCGTCACCTCGCCGAGCTGTCCTAACCGCTCATGCACGTCCGCCAAGACCCGAGTTTGAGCGGCGCTGCCCTCCGCGATAGTCCTTGGGACGTCTTGCTGGGCGGCGATGAGCGCGTCGAATCGGGAGCGCAGCTCGATGAACTGTTGCTGGAGCAACGCGGCGTCTCGCTCGCCGGGCGGCCGCCGGAGGAGCAGCGCGAGGAGCAGGACACAGACGATCGCGAAGCCGACAACGAGTACGGCTAGTGAAGACACTTAGCGCACGCAGGTCCGGGGACAGGTACATAATACGACAGTCGGTATGGCCCCTGCGGGCGGCGCGCGAGCTCGGCCAGCGAGTGACCTGGCCGGTCCAGTACCTTCGTGCGGCTCCGCCGGGAACGGTCGCGCGCTAACGCACCTTCACCTTGAACCCGCCACCGGCATCGTCCAGTGCCCACTCGGCGACGAGCGGCTGCAACGCGCCCTTCAAGAGAGTGGTCACGACGCGGCGCAAGACGGGAGCGCCGGACGATCCCTTCCCCCGACCGGTGATGATGTACACGACCGCGCCGGCTCCGCGACCACGACAGCGTTCCAAGAACCCTCGCACCATCGTGGGCCCCTCATCCGCCGTAAAG
>JBGPIJ010000343.1:0-2519 GCA_041484865.1 Gemmatimonadota bacterium | reverse complement strand
TCGTCCCCCGGAGATCGGCGATCTTCGCGCCCTGACGCTCCGCCGCCGCCACGTAGAAGCAGAACAGCATGGCCGCCGGGCCGTTGATCGTCATCGACGTCGAAACCTGGTCGAGCGGAATGCCCCGGAACAGATCTTCCATGTCCGCGAGCGACGCGATGGCGACGCCGCACTTGCCGACCTCCCCTTCCGCGCGGGGGTGGTCCGAGTCGTACCCCATCAGCGTGGGGAAATCGAACGCCACCGAGAGGCCGGTTTGCCCGTGGCCGAGCAGGAACTTGTAGCGGCGGTTCGTGTCCTCGGCCGTGCCGAAGCCCGCGAACTGGCGCATGGTCCAGAGCCGGCCCCGGTACATCGTTGGATGAATCCCGCGCGTGAACGGATACTGCCCCGGCGCGCCGAGCTGGCGGGTGGGGTCGAAGCCCGCGAGGTCCTCCGCCGTGTACAAGGGCTTCTTCTCGATCCCGCTCATCGGGGCCCTCCGTTCTTGATCTGGTCCAGAACTTCAGCCGCCACGTCGTACGGGCTCTTGCGACCGTCGACCACGTCGTCCAACCGCTCGGCGATGAGCTCGTCGGCCCGCGAGCCGGCCCACACCCAGCGATGCACGGCCCGTTCCACGACGGCGCGGGTTCGCTTCTCGATGCGCTTCCGGCGCCGCGCCTCGAGCGTGCCGCTCGCCTCGAGGTAGGCGTAGTGCGCATCGAGCGCGGCAATAACCTGATCTAGCCCCTCTCCCGTGGATGCCACGGTCAGGAGCACGGGCGGTTCCCATCCGTCCGCCTGACCGCCCGACCGCCCGACCGCTTGGGGTCCTGGGGTGTGGTGGGCGGCTACGTGGAGCAACGCGTTGCCCCGACGGATGCCGAGCATCACCTCGACCCCCTGCCGCAGCTTCTCGGCGCCGGGCCGGTCGGCTTTGTTGACCACGTAGATGTCCGCGATCTCCATCACGCCGGCCTTGAGCGCCTGAATCCCGTCTCCCGACTCGGGGACGAGGATCAAGACGGTCGTCTCGGCAACGGCCGAGATATCGAGCTCCGTTTGACCGACGCCGACCGTCTCGATCAGGATGCGCTCGAACCCGAACGCCACGAGCAGGTCGGCCACCTCATCGGTCGTTGTGGCGAGCCCACCCTGCGATCCCCTCGTGGCCATCGAGCGGATGAACACGCCGGCGTCCGGTCCCCTCGATTCCATCCGAATCCGGTCCCCGAGGAGGGCCCCGCCCGTGAATGGGCTGGTCGGGTCCACCGCGACGACGCCGACCCGGAGATGGCGCTCGCGGAAGCGATGGATCAGGCCTTCGGTTAGGGTGCTCTTCCCGGCGCCCGGGGGCCCGGTGATCCCGATGCGTCGCGCGGCCTGCTGTGCGGCATGCGCGTACATGTGGGCGAGGATGGGCTCGAACCCGTCGCGTTGGTTCTCGACCAGGCTGATCGCCCGGGCCAACGCGGCAGGATCGCGCCGTTCGAGCCCCTCCAGGATGGCTTCGCTCCGCATCACCGCTCTGGCTCCCGTGATCAAAGATAGCGGGTCACGCCCGGACTTCGCCGCGATCGAGCGGGACGCTCCGCACCGGCCCCCGCCGCACGAGCACGCGGTCCACGCGCGTCGAGGTCGCGGCGAGGACGTCGAACTCGATGCCCCGGAGCAGGAACCGTTCGCCGGGCCGCGGGATGCGGCCCAGGGCGGTCACGAGCAGGCCGCCGACGGTCTGGACGCCGCGTCCGCCGATGGTGATTCCGAACGCCTCCGCGAGCTGCGCGGCCGGTGCGTTGCCCTCGAGCTCCAGCACGGGCGCGGGCGGCACGTCCCCACCGGATCCAACGATCAGCACTCCCTCGTGGCCGAAAATCTCGCCCACGAGGTTCTTGAGGAGATCCTCGAGCGTGACGACTCCGGCCGTCCCACCGAACTCGTCGAGCACCACCGCCAGGTGACCCCGGCCGCGCTGCATGTCACGCATCAAGTCGGCGGCGCGCATGGTCCCGGGCACGGCGAGCGGTGGGCGCACCGGCACCGGATCCTCCGGCTGGAGCCGGAGCAGGTCGAACGCGTGCGCCACGCCGATGACTTCGTCGAGTGAGCCGCGATACACGGGATAGCGGCTGTACCCCGCCTGAGCGCAGACGTGCGCCGCTTCGGCGGCGGGCATGCCCTCGGGAAGGGCGACGATGGCGGTGCGCGGGGTCATGAGCTCCTTTGCGGGTCGGTCCGCGAAGGTAAGGACCGCCGAGACGACCGCGATCTCGTCCGCGGCGGCGAGCGCTTCGGTGTCGGCGCCCGCGATGACGGCGGCGAGCGTCGTGCGCGCCGATGGGTCGCGACGGGGGATGAAGGGCGCGAGGGGACGGGAGACGCGCTCGAGCCACGGGACCGCGAGCGCCACGATCGGCTCCGCCCAATGGCGGCCGACCACGCGGGGCACGATGTACGCCGCGGAGACGAACAGCGGCACGCCGGCGGTCATCGTGAAGACACCGAGAAACGTCGGCGTCGCCTGGGCGAGCAGCGCG
>JBGPIJ010000342.1:0-2561 GCA_041484865.1 Gemmatimonadota bacterium | reverse complement strand
CTGAGGGAATTCACTGTGATCCCAGTCGCCGTGCGACCCGTCTAGCGCGCGCAACTCTTCTTGCATCGCGGATCGTGAGCCTTTGTCCCCTGCGCGACGACCGTCGCCGTGGGGAGAGCACTCACCACGCCGGCATCACCGCTCATGTCTTCGCCCCGCTTCGCGACATCGGCGGCGGCCGCCGCCGCATTGGCAAGCAGCTGGTCTCGCGTTTCTCCCGCCACGACCGCAGCCCAAATGGCGCCGACCGCACCGCGCTTCAGGATGATCGGTCCAAGAGCGTGGATATAGCGGTGGTCACCCGGATCGAGGGCCGCCGGGATCGTGAAGTCGCCGGCCAACGCTGCAACCTGAGTAGCGGTGGACTGGCCGAAGTCAGTCAGGACGGCATTCCCCGACACGGGAGCGCCGAGCAACAGCGTGCCCGCGAATACGCCGCCCGGAGTCGCGTCGGTCATGTACATGAGCCGGCCGTCGAGCTCCGTGGCGCCGACATCGTCGAACGGATCATCGCCGATATCCCAATCGGCGAAGATGCCGGCATAGAACGTGATCGTCGCGGGCCCCGAGTTCGTGAAGATGAACCGGAACAGCACGTAGTCGCTCGGGGGCACCCCGTCGTACGACTTCTGCAGCACTTTGAGTCCGACGCCCTCGGAGGACGTCGCGTCGGAATAGCGCCAGAGGACCTTCTTCCCGAACTGCGGCGACGCGGCGAAGCTCACCTTGCCGTCGAGCCCCAGGTCGCGACACACGCCGCATTCCGCGTAACCCTCGAGGTCCACGCCGGTCAGCACGCGGTCAGGCCGCATGCCGACAATCAGGCCTCCGCGAAACAGCTGGGACAAGGAGATGGAGGCGTGTGCCGGCGCTGACCCCGGCGCCACCGGAAACTGCACGCCCCACCCTTCCCCGAATTGCGGCAGCTCGGGCGAGAGGCCGCCGATGTCTCCCGGCATGGGAGTGACGACGACTCTCGTGCGATCGTGCGAGAACCGGACGCTCGGTGCTGTGACGAGGGTGCAGTTGACCGCGCTGACCTCGCTCGGAAAGAGGAACGGAGCTGCGGGAGGGCCTTCCACGGTGATCGTGCCCAACGCGTCGCAGGATTGGATCACTTGATAGCGGATGCCGTTCTGGAGCACGAGCGGATCGCGGCCGAAGAACTCGACCCAGCTACCGCTCGCGCCGCTCGTGCCGAGCGAAGCGGCGAAGAACGGCGCCTGGTTGTAGACCACCGACAGGTCAACGCCGGGGATCGGGGCGCCGTCCAAGGTGGACCGCCCGCCCAGTCCCGTGCCGGGCTGGACCTGTATGTCTCGCGTCACAGCCGCTGCGCCGACCACGAACGGCGTCGGGTCCAACGTGCGCCAGGGGAGCAACCCCAGCCCGGGATCGATGGCGGGCAGCTGCGCCCGCACCAGGTACGTGCCGGGAGGGGCCGCAATCGCATAATTGTTGGCGGGACAGAAGAGGAACTCCGGCGGAACCGAGCCCTGGGCGTTTGGAAGATCAATGAGCCGAACGACGAGCTCCTCGCCCGGCGGAACGAAGTTGCAGACGCTCGATCCGTCCGGACCGAGCACGCTTCCGGATACGGTCTGACTGGGCAGGACGTCGAACCGGGGAGCGAGCGGAGACGATTTGACGAGGTTATCGGTACAGGCAGCGAAAAGCGACCCTGCGACAAGCGTCACCGTGGAGACGACGCGCTGCGCCATGGGATCCCCCTCTCGAGCGACGGACTGAGGTGACTCGCGGTCGGGGAGGCGTCCTGCCGGGCGTCTGAGCGAGGGCGAGGGGGTCTAAAAAAGCGTGGCGAATATACGGCCCATCTGGAGCCGCGGCAAGGCGCTCGCCGGCAAGAGCGAGCATGGGTGACACCATGAGAAGGATCGACAGCGTGCGAGCGCGAATCATGGCCGACTCTGGTGTTGGGAGCGCCCAAGCTGCGTCAGCGTCGTCAGGCCATAGCTAAGCGCCGCGGGGATCGTGTCTGCACCGATCGATCCGCTGGCGTTCATGTATGTCCCGAACGCGATCTACTTCAAGGGCGACTGGACCGCGCCATTCGACCCCGAGCTCACCCGGAACGAGCGCTTCCGCCGCGCTGACGGAAAGCCTATTCGGTGGGACGAGGACGGATCACGCCGTCCCGCGCTGCCGAAATCCTCGGGCTCGCGGCGCGCCACGGGATCCGCCCCGCACCCCTGCGTTTCGAGCACCTCGAGGGAGTGCTCGGGGTCGATCGTCGCTGTCAAGCTCCGGGTCGCGTTCAAGCCTTACGACGGGGCGCGGGCTGAATCCCGAGCACGCGGTTGAGATCAGCAACTGGGATCTGCTCGTAACGACCCGCCACGAATCCCACGAGGGTCTCTCCATCGACTGCTGCAGCATCGAACAATTCAAAACAGGTGATCGCCTATGTGTGTTGTATAATGCAAAGATGATTGCATTATGCGTCGCATTGATTATCGTCATTCGACCATCGACATGGCGAAGTGCAGTGAGGCTCGACTTTTGCAACTAGGCATCCCCCAAAAGCGTCTCTTCGTCCAGGG
>JBGPIJ010000341.1:0-2591 GCA_041484865.1 Gemmatimonadota bacterium | reverse complement strand
GTGGCGTCGTTGGCGACGACGACCACGGGGCGGCCGGCGATGCGGCCGAGTCCGGTCACGACGCCCGCCGCGGGCGCCTGGCCGTCGTACTGATCGTAGGCCACCAACAGTCCGACTTCGAACCAGGGACCGTCGCGGTCGAGCAAGGCTCGGACCCGCTCGCGAGCCGTGAGCTTGCCCTGTTCGTGCTGCCGGCCAACCCGCTCGGCGCCCCCGCCCTGCTCCAATCGCGCCTTGAGCGCGCGATACTCGGCGGTCAGGGTGTTGAGCCGACTCAAGGGCGGCGCGCGGGCCTAGGCCGTGACATGCGTGCTCGCCCAATCCTTGATGTACTTGATGAGATCCGCCGTGGGTGTACCGGGGCCGAACAGCTTGCCGATGCCCTGACGTTCGAGCGCCGCCATATCCTCCGGGGGAATGATGCCGCCTCCGGTAATGAGGACGTCGCCGCGACCCGCGCTCTCGAGCAACTTCCTCACGCGGGGGAACAGGGTCAGGTGCGCCCCAGACAGGATCGAAAGCCCAACGATGTCCACGTCTTCCTGGATCGCCGCGTGGGCGATCTGTTCGGGAGTCTGGTGCAACCCGGTGTAGATCACTTCCATTCCCGCGTCGCGCAGGGCGGCGGCGACGATCTTCGCGCCCCGATCGTGCCCGTCGAGGCCGGGCTTGGCGACGAGCACCCGGATAGGCCGCTGCCGCGCGGAGCCGCTGGGCATCAGGCGCGGAACCGGAGTAACGCCGCCAGTCCGTCCACGGCTCGGCGGGCCTTCTCGTCGTAGAGCACGTCCACCTGCGCGCGCTGCGCGAAGGCTTCTTCGATGGCGTCGTCGATGCCCGGTTCGTCCCCGAGGCCGTCGGCGAGCAGCGTTCGCACCTGCCCCCGCTCGAGGGCCGCGAGGGTGTTCGCGACGCCGTTCACCGCCCAGCCCGTGGCCAACCCCGCGACGGCGGCCTCGGCGTGCGCCCGCTCCCAGGAGCGCTCGCGCTCCTCGCGCAGCGCCAGCGCGGCGTCGCGCATCTCGGCCGCCGTGACATTCTTCGGATTGATCTTCACGACACCGAGCACGAGGTCGTGCACGTACGTGTGGAGATGGGGGAGCACCGCCGCGGCGTCCACCCCGATTCCTGCAAAGACGAGGCCCGCGAGCGGGCGTTGGGAATGCATTTGAAAGATCCGGTCAGCGACCGCCGCGTATAACCGGTGCTTCTCCTCGCGGATGCGCAGATGGTGGTTATACTCGCCGAGCGACCCCCCCGGCAGTCCGGCGTGGCGCATCGTCTGCTTCGGGCCGTGGAACTTGGCGGTGCGGCTCGCCGGCAGGGCGAGGCCCGGCAGCTCGGTGACGTCATACGCGGTCACCTCAAAGAAGCGCACGCCTCGGCGTTCCGCCGCGATCACGAGAACGGTGCCGAACTCCTCCTCGAGCGCGATCAGTTCACGGATCAGAGGGACCGGCTGAATGCTGAGCCGCGAGCGGTGCACGTGCGGCAGCGGCAGCAGCTCGAACAGGTTGAGCGCCGTGCAGGCGAAGATCGCGACGCCGCGCGCCCCGCGCAGCGGGGCGGGATCGTCGAACACGCGATGCACGCGCTCGAGATCGGCCGTGACGGCTTCCCGGGTGGCGCGGTCGACGCTTTGCGTCTCGAGCGAAGCGAGGGCATCCCGGAGCCGATTCTTCATCTTGATCAGATACTTCCCGCGCGTCTTGTCCCGCGGTTCGAGCTTGAGATAGCAGGAGACCACGTGATACGGTCCGGGGGTGATGCGGGCCAGCCGCTGCACGGCGTCGCGTATGGCCCCTTCGGACGGGACTCCCGGAAGCGCGGTCACCATCAAAAAAACACCGGCTCGCGGTACGCGCCGTATACGCGCTCGAGGGCTTGCCGGATTTCATAGAGGGTACAGTAGGCGCGGGCGCAATCGAGCATGGGACCGATCACATTCTGGTCGCGTTCCGCGGCGTCGCGCAGCGCTCTGAGTCGGGCCTCCACCACGGCGTCGTCACGCTCCGCGCGCAGCCGGGCGAGTCGGCGCCGCTGCCCGTCCTCGGCGTCGTTCGAGACTTTGAGAATCTCGACGGGGTGATCCTCGTCGTTCACGAATTCGTTCACCCCCACGATCACGCGCTCCCGCGCCTCGAGGGCGCGCTGGAACTCCCCCGCCGAGCGGGCGATCTGCCGCTGAAACCAGCCGTCCTCGATTCCTCGCACCACGCCGCCGACCGATTGTATCTCGGCGAACATCGCCTCGGCTTCGCGCTCGAGCTGATCCGTCAGGCTCTCGACGTAATAGGAGCCGCCGAGCGGATCGACTACGCCGGGCACGCCGCTCTCATGGGCGATGATCTGCTGCGTGCGCAGCGCCAGCTGCACCGCCTGCTCGGTCGGGAGCGCCAGCGTCTCGTCCAGCGAGTTGGTGTGCAGCGACTGCGTGCCGCCGAGCACCGCCGCCAGCGCCTGATAGGCGACCCGGACCAGGTTGTTGTATGGCTGCTGCGCCGTCAGAGTCACGCCCGCCGTCTGGCTGTGGAACCGCATCATCCAGGAGCGGGGATTCTTCGCCCCGTAGCGCTCGCGCATGTGCCGCG
>JBGPIJ010000340.1:0-2596 GCA_041484865.1 Gemmatimonadota bacterium | reverse complement strand
TTCGAAACCCGCCGGCGGCCACGATCTTCTTACTCGCCGATCGAGAGTTCGTGCTGCAGCTTGGTGAAGCTGCCCCCCCCCCGGCACGTACTCCAGCGTTCGCGAAACGTCGAGGAGCACCGGTCGCTCGTCATCGGCAACGCGAACCGCCCGCACGCCTGCATGGAGGGGCGCGGCGAGCAGCATCGTGGCGGCAACGTCGACCTGGCTAGCGAGCCGCACCGCACTTGGATCGTCGATCGCCAGCAGTTCGTCACGGAGCAGTACCGCCTCCTGCGGCTGTAGCAACACGATCCCCCGGCCGAACTCGAGTCGAAGCAAGGGCTGAACGACGGGCGGCTCCGGGTTACTCAGTCGTCCCCCCACTCTCGTTTCCGCTCCGCAACCTGTTCGTCCAGCCCGGGTTCACCGGACACGCTGGTGCACAAATCGATCATCTCACGACCGCGGCCGCAAGTGCGAGCAAGTGATCGCGTGCCTCGGCCGGCGTACGCTAGTCGTGGCGTTCACGCAGCCACGCGCGCACCGCCCGTCGCGTTTTGCGGGAACTGCGACAGGTAGGACGAGGACCAGCGTGCTCCGGCTGGTGCAGCGGCGAAGCGCAGTTCCTCGAGGCGTAGGCGCCTTCAGCCGACCGGAGACCGCCAAGAACGACATGGCCACACGAGCCACTTTCGCGGCGGTCTTCTCACTACTAGCGTCGTCTACGGCCGGCGCTAGCCGGGGGGAGAGCTCGTGGCGCGCACGAGGGTTCGACCCCCGGGCGATCACGGTCCATAACGCGGTACGACGCTCCCGCCACGGGAGCAGGCTCAGCTCGAGTGCTCCTCGGCCGCGGGCTCCTCCACCACAGGATCGGCCGCGACCGGCGGCGGGCTCGGCGCGGCCGCTGCGGCGGTGGGGGCCACGTCCGCTTTCTTCGGGCCGCGACGGACCATCTTCGGCTCGAACGTGACGCCGAAGACGACTCCGAGGCCGAAGGCCAGCACCGCGACGTGCTCGCCGAGGTTGTGCACGGCGTGGTCGATCCCCATGTCGCCGCTCCATGAGAGAACGTGATCCCGGATCCAGTTTCCTTGCGGCTGGGCGGCGAGGATCACCCAGCCGGCGGCGACGAGCACCGGCAGGAAGGCGACGAGGAAACTGGCCGTCCGGTTCCCGTCGCGGCCGTGGAGCTGGGAGAGGCCGATCAGCACGCCGGCGATGCCCATCAGAGCCATCACCCCCCAGTAGCCGCCCGTGATCCAGCGGTGGAAATGGGGGACGAACCAGAGCAGGAATCCGGCCGCCGCAGCGGCGGCCAGCGTCGTCAGAGCTCGATTCCAGTGTCTCATCTCACCTCACCTCCGGTCAGCGTACAACGAATCAGAACGGGCGAATGGATGCGGTCGGAGCGCCGCGAACAGCTCGTCGACGCCGGTTTCGAACACAGCGTTCGGTGTGCCCGCACCACCGGTGGTGGCCAGCGCCAAGCCGGCGAAGGCGCCCTGGAGAACGGACTACAACGTCTGCTTCAGGACGGTGAAGTCGAGGTCAGCGTCCCTTCGCTCGGCTACCGCAGCGCGTTCATCGGTGCAGTGTCCTCAAGGTGCCGGGCGCCATGCTCGCCCGGACAACACCGCCACGTGTTCGCCTGACGGACACATCGAGCGCCTGCCGGGCTGGCAGCGCGTCGCGCACCGCCGGGGTCGTGAGCACGCGCGCGCCGGAGCGCCGCGTCCCGTCCCGCTCGACGGAGTGCCAGGAGGCGAGCTGCAGCGCCTCCGGCAGGTCGGCCAGCAGGCGGCGCGCCTCGTTGTCTTGGATCGCGCGCGCGTCGAGCGTCCCCGGCGCCGCGCGGCGCACGAGCCAAGCGATCACGCACTTGCAGGCGCCGCAGTCGCGGTCGTAGAAGAACACTGTGGTCACGGGACGATCCCGGAGAGAACGTACAGAGCCGGATAGGTCGAGGGCACCCCCGCTGCCCGCATCGACGCCGTGGCCTACCCTCCCCGGACGGCACCGCCCTGTCGCCGAATGCGGAACTGCGACAGACCCTTCCAGGTTCCCCAAGAAGCGGCGCCGGCGTCGGAGCGATGCGGTTCCCTACCGCGATCAGCGCTCGGAAATCTTCAGCTCGCGCCCAACGTAGAATCCGGAGCTTTCCTCGATCACGAAGGGCGCCATCGCCTGGCGCCGTTCCGCCTCGACCTCCGAGAGGCGAAAGCGTTCGCGCGACTCGGCCGAGTCCCAGATCGAGATCCCGACGACCTCGTTCCCGTCGGCGGCGTAGCACTCGTAGGCGCGGAGCATGCCCTCGGGGAAACCCCGCGGTCGCCAAGCCCGACTGAACTCCTCGCGCGTGCCCGGCTTCAGCCGTCGTGTTGTAATCCAGACATAGCTCTGGTCGAGTTCCATGACCCTGCCTCCCTTCCGAACCGGCGAGCGGGGAAAAGGCCACGCTATCGCAGGACCGCGTGGGCAGCGGGGACACGTCCGAGCATCGCCCGTCGCGTCACTCTTCCGCCAAAGAGCGTCAATCATTGGCATATAGCGACGGCTCGGGGACTTCGCGCTTCCCCGAGCTGAAACGTGCCGTGCTCGAGATCTACCTTGT
>JBGPIJ010000339.1:0-2624 GCA_041484865.1 Gemmatimonadota bacterium | reverse complement strand
GCGTACCGCAGATCGATCTCGTAGTGGGCCCCGACGGCTACCGCGGTCTCCCGGGCCTGATCGCGCGGGCGCGCGCGGGCGAGCGCGCGGCCGACGTGGAGTTCCGCGGGTGGGAGCATTACGAGGACGTCCCGCCGGTGCGCGGCGATGCAGTCTCCGCGTTCGTGACCGTGCAGCGCGGCTGCGATTATCGGTGCACGTTCTGCATCGTTCCGATGACGCGCGGTCCCGAGCGGAGCCGCAGATTGGCCGATGTCGTGCACGAGATCGAGCGCCTGGCGGCGCAGGGCACTACCGAGGTCACCCTGCTTGGCCAGACGGTCAACAGTTATCACGACGGCGAGCACGACTTCGCGGACCTGCTGCGCGCCGTCGGCGCCGTGGCGGGCATCCGCCGGGTGCGGTTCACGTCGCCGTATCCCAGCGACTTCACCGAGCGCGTTGTCGCGGCGATGGCGGACACGGCGTCGGTGTGCGAGCACGTTCACCTGCCCGCGCAAAGCGGCAGCGATCGGACGCTCAAGCGCATGCTGCGGCGCTACGACCGTCGGACCTATCTCGACGTGGTCGCCCTGCTGCGGCGGGGCGTGCCGGGCATCACCCTCAGCACGGATCTCATCGTCGGATTCCCGGGCGAGACGGAGCAGGATTTCCAGGAGACCCTCTCGCTCGTCGAAGCCGTCGACTTCGACGACGCGTACACGTTCAAGTTCTCGCCGCGGGAAGGCACGCCCGCGACGCGCATCAAAGACCCTGTGGCGGACCCCGTGGCCGCCGAGCGGCTGGAGCGGCTCATCGCCGCGGTGCGGCGCGTCGCGGCTCGCAAGAACGCACGGCTGGTGGGCACGATCCACGAGGTGCTGGTCGAAGGGAAAGCGAAGCGCGGAGACCTGCTCCAGACGCGCTCGCGCACCAACAAGGTCGCGCTGCTCGCGGGTCCCGACGCGTGGGTCGGCACCTACCGCGCCGTCCGCTTCACCGGGACGACCGGCTCGACGTTCAGCGCCTCACTCGCGTCCGCGCCGGGAGCGCTCGCCATCGTGGGGTGACGAACGTGACGATGGAAGTGGTGGGGCGCGAGTACGACAAGCTCCGCCCCCAGGTCTCTCGCTTCTGCGGCTGCGATACCTGCCGGAGCGACGTGCTCGTGTACGCGCTCAACCGGCTGGCGCCGCACTACGTGTCGAGTCGCCAGGGAGAGGTCCTGGTCGAGATCTCGCTGAACACCGACCAGGAGCGGGCGAAGCTCGACGTGGTGCTGCTCGAGGCATTCCGCAAAGTGGGGCTCGCCCCACGCTGCGGCGCGACACCGACGCAGCCCATGTAGGGCGGTAGGCCGCGTGCTGCGGCCGCCCGTCGCATGGATCGCAGTCGCATTCGGGGCCGGCCTGTGGGCCGGCCTTTCGTGTTTCCGGGAGCCGGGACCGGGAATGCGGGATGCGGTGGTCCCGGCGCTCGTTCTGGCGGCCGCGCTCCCGCTGTCGCGGCGGGCGCCCCTCGGCGCGGCGCTCGGCATCATGGCGGTGGCGGGATGGCTCTGGGGTGCGGCGGCGCTGCGGGAGCGCGCAGCAACGTGTGCTGGCACGTGGAGCCGGGAACCGGGAACCGGCAACGGGGAACGCTCCACCGAAGCGGCCATCGTGCGGCTGATCGATCCCGTCGCTGCGGAGGGCGGCGTGGTGGAGGGCGAGCTCGTGGATGCCGCCCGCTGCGGCGGCACGCTGCGTCTGCGGTGGCCCGAAGGGCACGAGGCGGCTGGCGGGACGACGTGGGTCGTGGCGGGGCGCTTTGCCGGTGACGTCACTCGGGGCGTCCTCGTGGCGCGCCGGGTCCGGCTGCTCGACGCGGTGCGGCGCGGGCGGGGAGCCGTGCGCGACCGGGTCATCGCCCGCGCGGAAACGCTGTTCGGCACGCGGGCCGCGATGGTCGAGGCGCTCGTCCTCGCCCGGCGCGCGGAGCTCGATCCCGAAATCAGGGAGCGGTACGCGCGCGCCGGGCTCGCGCATCTCCTCGCGATCTCGGGATTGCACGTCGGGTTCGTCGCCGGCTGGATTGGGATCGTGCTCGGGATTCTCCGCGTGCCGCGGACGCGCCGCCCGCCGCTCACCGTGCTGGCCATCGGCGGGTACGTCTGGCTGCTCGGCTTCCCGGCACCCGCCACGCGGGCCGCGCTGATGTTTCTGCTCCGCGCCGTCGCGCGCTGGCGCGAGCGGGTCGTGGCGCCCTGCGGACTCGTGGGGCTCACGGCGCTGCTGCTGTTGTGGGTCGATCCCTGGGCGGTGCAGTCGGTGGGCGCCTGGCTCTCGCTCGCCGCGGTTGGCGCCGTCATCTGGGCGGGCCGCGCCGCGGAGCAACTGCCCCGGCCGGCGCGCCTCCTCGCCCCCGCACTCGCGGCGACGCTGCTCACGGCGCCCATCAGCGCCTTCGCGTTCGGCACCGTGGCCCCCATCGGGGTGATCGCGAATCTCGTCGCCATTCCCCTCGCCGGAATCGCGGTCCCCGGCCTCGTGATGGCGCTCGGCTCCTCGTGGCTCCTGCCGGCGCTCGCCCCCCACCACCCCCCCGGGTCGGGGGCGGGTCTCGCGCTCCTCGAAAAGATAGCGCGCGTCGCCGCCGCGATTACT
>JBGPIJ010000338.1:0-2644 GCA_041484865.1 Gemmatimonadota bacterium | reverse complement strand
TGATCGAGGAGTGGCCCATGTAGGTCGAGAGGGCCTTGGCGTTCACCCCGGCGGCGATCATCAGCGAGGCGAAGGTGTGCCGGCATTCGTGCAGCGAGATCGGCTCGAGGGGCTCGAGGTCCTGGGCGCGACGAAGCTTGTTGGCGTTCTTCCACGCCGTACACGCGCGGCGCGCCGCATTCGAGGGAGTAAAGGGCCGCTCACCGGTGGCGCCGAACACGAGACCCTCGCCGCGGCCCGTAGCGAGGCGGTGCTCGATCAGCAGGCCACGAAGCGCGGACGCAATGGGGACGGAACGACGGCCGGCCTTCGTCTTCGGGGCGATGAAGACACCCTCTTTGGGGTCGTACGAACGCTCGACGCGGATGACGCCGCCGCTCAGGTGGACGTCCTCCCAGCGCAGCGCGAGCAGTTCACCCCGGCGGAGCCCCGTGTACATGGCCGTCGCCCACAGGCCCCGGTCGCGCGGCAACAAGGCGGCGATCAGCTGGGCGGCCTCCGCCGGCGATGCCACCCGATCGCGGCTTCCTCGTGCCGCAGGGAGCGCGAGACCGATCGTCGGGTTGAGCGCGATCTCACCTCGCAAGGCGGCGCGCCGGAAGATGACCCGCAGGGGCGCGATCGCGTTGCGCACCGTCGATGGGTCGGCGCCGTCCGCGAGCAGCCGGTCGGCCAGGTCCTGAACGTCGACAACTCGGATGTCCGAGAGGCGAGCGCCGCCCAACTCCTGCAGAACGTGCTGCCGCAGCGATTGTCTGTAGATCCGAAGCGTCGACGGCTTGAACGGCTCACCCGATCGCGAACGGATAGTGGCGCCCTCGGCCGACGCGAGCCACGCCTCCGCTGCTTCGCGCAGCGTCGTTTGCGCTGGCGCCCGCATCGTTCCCTTCCGCATCGCGGTTGCCGCCTCGGCGCGCCAGTCTTTCGCTGCCGCGAGAGTCGCGAAGGTCTTTCGGAGCTTCTTACCGTCTCGGACGCTGAAGACCGAAGCCTCATAGGAGGGCGAGCAGTTGCAGCGGCGGCCGGCACGGGAACCACAGGTGCGGCCGTGGCGCACGCGGATGCCCGTCACCGCGCGCTTGGCCGAGCCGTTCATGCCGACGCTCTCATCGCCGAGCCTCCGACACTAGCGCGGTTTGCGCTTCGGTCCAACCACCGCTCGAGTTCAGCCAGCGCGATCAGGATTCGCCGGCCGCGGCGGACGATACGGAGCTCGTTGATCACGTGCTCGTCGAGGTAGTCGCGACTGACGCCGAGCACCGCAGCCGCTTCGTCCGGGCTCAGCGCAAGCCGCGGGCCGAGGGTGCCTGGGGCGGTCGAGTCGTTCCGGCGGCGGCGGGGTCTCTCGGGCGCCTCGATCGGAGTTACCTCGAGCTTCAGCTGCTGCGCTGCCACCTTGCGCGCCATTCAAGCAATGTAGCAGATATGTCAACTATGCGTTCTTGAGCACCATCAAGTAGAATCCGGACGTGACGAGCGGGACGCTGATCCGGGAGGCGCGCCTGCGCGCCCGCCTCTCCCAGGTCGAGCTGTCGAAGCGCAGCGGGAAGGACCGCGCGCAAATCGCCCGCTGGGAACGCGACGTCGTCCAGCCGAGCTTCGAGACGCTGCGCGAGCTCGTGCGCGCCTGCGGCTTCGACCTCGAGGCCACGCTCGTCCCATACGAAGCCGATAGGGAGCACGACGCCCGCCTGGAGAAGGCGCTTCGGCGCTCGCCGCAGGAGCGGCTGGGGGCGATGCTGAAGGCGCGCCGCCGCTGATGGCAAGGCCCAGAGCGGGCGAGTTCGATCCGATCGGGGTCATGCAGGCGCTCGACCGGCAGCGGGTCACCTACATCGTCATCGGCGGGCTCGGCCGGGTAATCCACGGCAGCGACGAGCTGACTGACGGGCTCGACATTGTCCCCTCGACCCGGGAGGAGAACCTGCGCCGGCTCGCGCTCGCGCTCGACGAGCTGAACGCCCAGCGCTTTGATGGAAAGCCGGTCGCCCTCGACGAGGATCTTGCCCACCAGCCGCTGCTCGAGCTCGTCACCGACGGCGGCGAGCTGAAGATCGTGTCCGAGCCAGTCGGGACGCGCGGCTACGACGACCTCCGTCGCGCGGCGAACCGCGCGCCACTCGGGCACGGCGTCCGCCCCTGGGTCGCCTCGATCGGCGACCACGCCCGCATGCTGGCCGCACTCGGCCGCGAGCAGGACCTCGTCCCCCTGCGCACGCTGCACCGCCTGATCGAGCTCGAGCACGGACTCAGCCGCGGTCTCGTCCGAGAGATCGACTTCTGACCGGACCGGCTGCCCATCACGACCCCTCGCGTACAGCAACTACCTACCCCGATAGCAGGCGAGACACATATGCACCCTGGTGCAAATGCTGGTCACAGTTCGTGTACGCTTGTACGCATGTCACGCCGCCGGCTCCGGCGCAAGACCGAGAAGGCGCAGCGGCATGCGCTGCCGCCGCCCAGCGCTTCCGACTCTTCTCTCGCTGTCGTTCGTGAGGCGAGGCGCGTCGAGAGGCTGGCGTACACGCGGCGGCAGGCGGCCGACGCTCTCGGCGTCAGCCGCTCGACGTTCAACCGGCGCGTCCTGCCCTTCCTCGAGACGGTAGAGACAGGATCGGGGACGCGGCTCGTCCCGGTCGAC
>JBGPIJ010000337.1:0-2661 GCA_041484865.1 Gemmatimonadota bacterium | reverse complement strand
TGGCGCGGTCTGGCGCCCTCGCTGCTCTTCAGCGCGCTCGCGGTCGGCGCGTGGGGCTACTTTCTGCAAACCGGCACCGTGAGCGCGCTGTGGCCGATGCTCGGCGTCGCGAACCAGCTGCTGGCCGCCTTCGCGCTCGCGATCGGCACGTCGTACCTGATCAACATGGGCCGGGGGCGCTACGCCTGGTGCACGCTCATCCCGCTCGCGTTCATGTGCGTCAACACGCTCACCGCCGGGTGGATGAACATCGGCGTCAACTACCTGCGCCCGCAGCTCAAGGCCGGCGCCCCGTCGCTGTGGGCCGCCTTCCTCGCCGCGCCCAACACCGCGCGCATCCAGTGCGTGGTGACGCTGGTCGTGATGACGCTGCTGGTGGTGGTGGTGCTCGACAGCCTGATGCGCTGGGGGCGGGGGCTCAGGAGGCCCGCCGGCGCCCCGGCCGCCGAGCTGGCGAGTGCCACGCCCACGAACGCCGCATGAGCGCTGGCGGCGCGGCCGCTCCAATCGCGGTGCCCGCACTCTCGCCGTGAGCCCGCGCGCCACGCCGAGGGCGACGGCCGCCGCGACTCGATCATGAGCCACCGCGGCGCAATCGTCATCATCGCCGTCGCGGCGATTGGGTTTTCGGTGTGGCACGCGCAGCTCTTCACGGTGAGCCGCCCCGGCGAGGCGCCGCTACCGCTCGCGGTGCGCGCCGCGGGCGAGCGCGCCCCCGCCGAGCTGGACGCCGTGCTGCCCGCGGTTCCGGTCGGGATGCGGCGCCTGCGGCGCGGCGACGGCGTACTGTTGCTGCATTACTGGGCGCCGTGGGAGCGCCACAGCACGATCCAGGCCGTGCTGCTCGACTCGCTCTCGCGGCTCGAGGAGATGGGGGCGCTGCGCGTCGTGGTGGTGTGCTTCGATCCGTTTCCCTCGGTCGCGCGCTACGTCGCGCGGCACCGGCTGAGTCTCTGCGTCCTGCTCGACCACCGGCACGCGCTCCATCGCGCGCTCCCCTGTCCCAGCGTGCCCTACACCTACGTGCTCGACCGCGCGGGCCGGATCGCGGTCGCCCAGCCCGGCGAGGTGGACTGGTTCGCGAGCGGCACGCTCGCCGGATTGCGGAGGCTGCTCCATGAAGCACGCGACTCGAAGGGCGATTCGCCCGCGCGCCGTGGGGCGACTTGACACCGCGCTCATCGGCGCCATAATAGCCATGTGAAAATGGCTCGAATATCCGAACTCCGAGATCGCCTCAGCCGCTACCTCGATCACGTGCGGGCCGGCGGTCGCGTCTTGATCCTCGACAGGAATCGCCCCGTGGCCGAGATCGTCCCCGTGGGTGCGTCCGGGAAGCGCCTCGGAGGAACCGACGAGGGACGACTAGACGCCCTCCAGAGGCAAGGACTCCTCCGCCGAGGAACTGGCCGTATCCCCCCTGAGGTCGTGCGAGGTGTGGGGCCTGGCAAGGGAGCCCGTGTCCTCGAGGCTCTACTCGAGGAACGGGAAACCGGCCGGTGAGATTCTGGGACAGCTCCGCCCTGGTTCCCCTCATCGTCAGCGAGCGATCGACCCCCTGGGCTCGAAAGCTCCTGCGGTCGGACCCAGCCTCGATCGTCTGGACGCTGTCACAAGTCGAGGTGAGATCGGCACTCTCCCGACGATTGAGGGAAGGGGCCATGGCGAGGCGGACCTTCGACGACGCGCGCCGCCGATCCGAACGCCTCTTCGCCGCGCTCTCCCACATCGTGGCCATGGAGCAGGTGTGTGAGCGGGCGATTCGGCTCCTCGATCTCCACGACCTCCGCGCTGCCGACGCCCTTCAGCTCGCCGCCGCACTCGTCGCGTCGGGCGAGCGCCCGCAGAGCCTACCCTTCACCACCCTCGATCAACGTCTCGGGCTTGCCGCACAGGCCGAGGGATTCCCGGTCGCCACCACCGGCTAAGCCCCCAGCGAGCCAGCGAGCCAGCGAGCACGCTCACTCGGAACTCGCTGCGGCCTCGGGCGAAAGATTTGGCTGGCACCGCTTGCCATGTCAGGCGTGCTGCGGTTCTATGCCGTCGTGCAGCTCGTCATCGAGGGGGTGAGCAAGCGCTACGGTCGCGACCTTTGGGCGCTCAGCGACTTCAGTCTCACGCTCACCCCCGGCGTGCTCGGGCTCCTCGGTCCAAACGGAGCGGGGAAGTCCACGCTCATGCGCATCCTCGCCACCATCACCCGGCCCACCACGGGACGAGTGCTCTGGAACGGCGAGGACATCGTGGCCCGTCCCAATCCGCTCCGTGAGGTGCTTGGCTACTTGCCACAGGACTTCGGCGTCTACCCCAATCTCAGCGCCACGGAGTTCCTCGAGTACCTGGCGGCCGTGCGCGGCCTGGACGCTCGCACGGCGCGCAATCGCATCCATCAGCTTCTCGAACTCGTGAACCTCGCCGAGGTGCGTGGGCGGCCGCTGGGCGGATTCTCGGGCGGGATGCGGCAGCGGGTGGGAATCGCTCAGGCGTTGCTCAACGATCCGCGTCTCTTGATCGTGGACGAGCCGACCGGCGGACTCGATCCGGAGGAGCGGGTGCGGTTCCGCAACCTGCTCGCGGATCTCTCGGGCGAGCGCATCGTGATTCTCTCCACCCACATCGTCTCGGACGTCGAGGCCACGGCGACCCGGATCGCGCTGATCG
>JBGPIJ010000336.1:0-2673 GCA_041484865.1 Gemmatimonadota bacterium | reverse complement strand
CCCGGCCTCCGCGGCGGCGTTGCGTGCGCCCGCCAACCGCAGGACTCCGTCTTCGTTGGTTCCGCTGCCGGCGGCGCTCGATCCTTCGAGAACGAGCACTCGCTGGCGGGAAGATTCGGTCTTCCCGCGCGCGACGTCTGCCAGTCGATCAAGGCGGACGCGGACCTCTTGAATCAACGCTTCACCTCGCTCCTCCTCACCATAGAGGTATGCGAGGAATCGAATGTTCTCCTCGTGCGCGTCGATCGAGCTGACGAGGTCGGCCACGACGAGCGGGATCCCAGCGTTGCGAATGTGGGCGAGCAGATCTGGATTGGAGAACGGGCTGCCGACCACGAGATCAGGATTGAGGGCAATCACCTCCTCGGCGTCGCGCCCCACCTGGTTGGGGATGCCCCGCGCCTGCTCGGCCACATTGGACAGCTCTGGATTCGTCGTGGACCGGCCCACCGCGATGATTCGCGAGATCTCCACAAGTCGGAACGTGATCTCGTCGTATCCCACGGAGAGCGTGTGAATTCGCGACGGCTTCTGAAGGATCGTGACCAGGCCGTTCACGTCCTCGACCGAGCGCGGCCAGCCGGACGTCGGATTCACGATCCGCGCCCTTCGGGGCGAGCGGGCAATCCCCCGCACTGGGGTCGCGCTGTCCAATGGCGTTTGTATCGCCGTCTCCGACCCGGCGGTAGAGGCAGGGTTGGCCCGGTCAACGGTGGGCACCGGCGTACCGCAGCCCAGGAGGCTCGCCGTCAGCAGCAGCATGACGCCCAATGGGCCGCGGCGCGGCTCCAATCGCCGTGCCTGTCCCAACGCAATGGGACAGGCACGAACGGCAATGCAGAGATACCAGCTCACGAGTCGGACGGGGCCTCGGTCGCGGCGATCTGGGTTGCCGTCGCTGAGGAGCGAGGAGCCTCGGCGCCACTCCTCAGGAGGATCGTGACCAGGCTGGTCTCGCCGCGAGCCTCCACGAACACGGCGCCGCGGGCATCGCGATAGCGCCCGCTTCCACCGATGATCGGCATACTTCCGGGCGCTGAGCCGCTCGCCAACAGCTCGCCCTGCGAGCCAATCTGTACGGATACCATCCGGCGCAGCCCGCCGCTCGCGTCGGGCATCACCCAGGAGCGGAAACTCCCCGTCCGGGTCGACCCGGGACGGATCGTGCCGTCTTCTTGAAGATCGATGCTCGTGAACAACGCCCCGCTCTCAACCCAGCCCTCCGAAGACCCGGAGTTCTGGAGCAGGTACCTTGGGTCCCCAGGAGTTAGTGCAGGCAACAGAGTTGTACCCACCGGCTTCGCGGTCGGCGTCGTGGCGGTAGGCGCAGCACCGGTCGAGGGAGCCACCGAACGCGAGCCAGCGCCACCGCTGACCGACAGTTGCACGCTAAAAGTACGACCGTCACCTCCAAGTGGCGAGACGCGCACTTCCCCACGCGCTCCCGCGAAGGCGCCCGACCCACCGGTCACCGGAATGACGCTCGGCACGGCGCCGCTCACCGACAGATCACCCGTGGGAAAAGAGAGAACGTGGGTAGCCGCCGACTCACCGAAACCCGGACCGTACCGCCAGCCAACGGCCATGTACCGCCCGAGCACTCGCGCGCTGTCCGACACGGTACCGCCCGAGATCAAGCTTCCCGCTCCGTAAATAGCTCCCTGCACGGCGAAGGGGCCGCTCCTCACATCTGGGACGCCATCCAACACCACAGCGTAACGCTCCACGACCACCGTCGGCGACGGCGGTGCCGAAGACGTCGGGCTTGGCCCGGGTGTGGACGTCGAGGTGCCAACGGTGATGGCGGTGTCCCCGTGCAACGGCGTCGTTGTAAACGAGGGGCTGGGGCCCGGAGTGCGCGTCGAAGTCCGGAGAGGCGTGCTGGACACACCGCCAAATGGTGTCTGAGTCGCGGTCGGCGAAGACGTGGGCGTGGTGATACTTGCCGGCGAGCAAGGACGCACAGCCGTGCGGCTATTGCGGGGCCGCGGCGAGGAGACGACGAAGTCAGCGTGGTTGTTATCGGTGTCGGTGCAGCCATCGCCCAGGCGGAGCAGCACCTGGTTCACGTCGATCTCGGCCGCGGGCGCCGTCTCGTAGTTGTTCGGCCCGTCCTGCCCATCGCCCGCGGCGCCGTACCCGAGAAAGTCGCGGATCGACGGATTGGAAGCGCAGTCGTTTGCGCTGGACCCGCAGCTCAGGAGGGCCCGACTCGTTACCAGAGCGAGCTTGCCGCGTCCGGGGTTTGCCTGCAGGCTCCCGCTGACGTCAGCCCCCGACACGGAGGGCGGCAGCGGGAAGAGCTTTGGCGTCGCAAGTGCACCGGCGACAAGGAGGTAGCCACCCGGCTGAATGACGCCGCTCAGATTGGTTGCCGCCCAGGTGCTCTGCGTCGTCGCCTGATACTGCAGCGACCACGTGGACACGTCCACAGGACCTGCCCCGCGGTTGAACAGCTCAACGTAGTCGTTCTGATACGACGAGTTCTCCAGCACACTGCGGCCACCACCAGCATAGAGCTGGCTAATCACGATGTCGGCCGACCCAGCGGCCTCTGCCGGCGATCGAGGGCTCAAAAGGACGGCAGAAAGGAGGGTGACGGCGATGAAACTGAGGCCTGCGACAGTTCGCAAATACTTCACGGTGGCTCCTCCGGCGGTTTCGACTCGATGG
>JBGPIJ010000335.1:0-2732 GCA_041484865.1 Gemmatimonadota bacterium | reverse complement strand
GGACTTGCGGGGACCCACGGCCACGGCCTCGGGAAGGTCCGGACAATCCACCAACATGTATGAACACCCGTTCGGTTGCGAGTGTGAAGTGACCGGGCCTTCTCCGCCCGGAGGGACAGCTTTGAAACCTACCCAGCGAAGCGCTCACGCGCCAGCCTGACGACCGTGGCCACCTGCTCGTCCAGGGACGAGGCGCTCGTATCCACCTGTACGGCATCGGACGGTGGTCGGAGCGGCGCCACGGCGCGCGTCGAATCCGCGTGGTCCCGCTGGGCGAGCGCGTCCGTCTCGCGGCGCAGCTCTTCGGGGCCGGAGCGCTCCGCCCCTCCCCGCTGCGCCAACCGCCGGCGGGCCCGCTCTTCCGGGCTCGCCGTGAGAAAGATCTTGAGCGGCGCCTCCGGGAACACGACTGTGCCGATATCGCGGCCCTCCACGACGACGCCTGCGGGATGGCCCCGCACGGCTTCGCGCTGCCGGGCGTTCACCCACTGACGCACTTCCGGGATGGCGGCGATCTCGGAGACCGCTCGTGTGACCCGCTCCTCGCGGATCGCCTCCCCCACCGAGACTCCGGCGACCTCGGGCCGGAACACGTCTTTCACGAGGACGAGCCGCACCGGCAGGTCCTCGGCGAGCGCGACGAGCCGCTGCGGCGGCCACCCCTCTCCCTTCGCTCGTCTCTCTTCCCCCAGATTGTCGAGCGCCGCCAGCGTGATCGCGCGATACAGTGAGCCGGAATCGAGATGCGCCCACCCCAGGCGTCGAGCCACAGCCCGCGCGGTGGACGATTTTCCGGAAGCAGCCGGTCCGTCAACCGTGATGACGCGCATTCCGTCCGATGCGGCGCAGATCCTCGAAGAATCCCGGATAGCTGATCGCCACCGAGCGCCGCTCCGACAAGCGCACCTCGGCCCCGGGCACGGTGCCGAGCACCGCGAACGCCATCGCGAGCCGATGGTCGCGCGCGGTCTCGATCGTTCCCTTAGGGGGCCGCTCCGTGCCGCGCACGTGCAGGTCGTTCCCCGCCGCCGCGGCGTCCACGCCCAGGGCGCGCAGGTTAGCGGCCACCAGCTCGAGCCGGTTGCTCTCCTTCACGCGCAGCTCCCCGACTTCGCGGAACACCGTCTCGCCCGCCGCGCGGCTCGCCACCACGGCGAGCACCGGGACTTCGTCCACCAGCGTCGGGATCTCGGGTGCGGTCACCTCAGTGCCGCGCAGGGCGCTCGCGGGTCGCACCAGGAGATCGGCGACCGGTTCGCCGCCCGCGTCGCGCAGGTTCACGCGCTCGACGTGCGCGCCCATGCGCTCGAGCACCACGAGGAACCCCGTGCGGGTCGGATTCACACCGACGTTCTCGACCAGAAGCTCGCCGCCTTCGGACAGCGCCGCCGCGGCCACGAGGAAGGCAGCGGACGACGCATCGCCCGGAACGGACAGCTGGAATGGGGCGATGCCAGTGGTTGACGGCTGAAAACTGATGGCACCGTCCCGCTCCCGTAAATCCAGACCCAAATGCACAAACAGACGCTCCGTGTGGTCGCGTGAGCGGTATGGCTCGCGCACGGTGAGCGCGACCTTCCCGGTGAGCGCCGCGAGCAACAGCGCACTCTTCACCTGTGCGCTGGCGATCGGCGTGGTATAGCTCAGCGCGTGCAGCCCGCCCCCCCGGATCGCCAGGGGCAGCGTTTCGCCCCGCTCTTCCACTATATGGGCGCCCATGGCGCGGAGCGGCTCGGTCACGCGCCGCATCGGCCGGCGGCGCAGCGACGCGTCGCCCGTGAGGGTCGATTTGAAGCGCTGTCCCGCGAGCACGCCGAGCAGGAGGCGTGCGGTGGTGCCCGAGTTGCCGCAGTGCAGTCGAGTAGCAGACGCCGCAAGGCTCCTGGCAGTCACGGAGACCGTGGCGCCGTCCCGCACGGGGGAAATCTCGGCACCGAGCTGCCGGAGCACCCGCGCCGTGCTCTTCACGTCCTCCCCGGCGAGCAAGCCGGTGAATTCGCTCTGGCCTCGTCCCTCCCGGGCCAGGGCGCCGACGAGCAGCGCCCGATGCGAAATGCTCTTATCGCCCGGCGGGCGCACGACGCCGTGCACCTTCATGCGTCGATCCGGCGCCGCCACTCCGCGGCGCGCGCCAGCCACGCGAGCACCGCCCCAGAGTCTCCCTGCTCGAGCGCCCGCTCCAGCTCCCCGAGCGGCTCTTCCAAGGCGCGCAGCACGGGCAGCAGGAAGTCGCGATTCATGAGGAGGATCTCCGTCCACAGCGTGGGCTCACTCGCGGCCAGCCGGGTGGTGTCCCGGGCCCCCGGGCCGAGCGTCGCGCCGGGAGGGGTTTCCTTCGCCAGGTAGCCGCCGAGCAGCGACGCGATCACCTGCGGCAGATGGCTCGTCACCGCCATCTCCGCGTCGTGCGCCCCGGCATCCACGATGCGCGGCCGCGCTCCGCAGACCGTTCGCCAGAACTCGCTCACGTTGCGGGCCGCCTCTTCTCCGCTCCGGGTCGGCGTCACATAGACCACCGCGTCGATGAACAGATCGGCGCGGGACGCGGCGAATCCGTGGGCGTGCGTTCCCGCGAGCGGGTGGCTGCCGGCGAAACGGGCGCCGACCCCGAGGGCCTGCGCGCGCGCTACAATCGCGCGTTTGACCGAGCCGACATCGGTCACGAGGGCACCGGCCCGGAGCTGAGGATACAGCGCCTCGAGCAGGCTGAGATTCGCGCCCGGCGGCGCCGC
>JBGPIJ010000334.1:0-2740 GCA_041484865.1 Gemmatimonadota bacterium | reverse complement strand
GTAGGAACCCGTCGACATTCCTCCGACCCTATGCCTCTAATGCAAGGCCCGCGAGTCAAAGGGACGCAAGTCGTACCGTCTTGACGCGCGCACTCGGCGCGGCCGGAGCCGGACTTCATGAAGATGACTTGTCCGGGAACGCTTGCCCCCGTGGGACCAGAGGGTATCTTCCGCCGCCACGAGGACCAGTCCCACTCGTTTTGGCCGTCTCATTCTCTTTCTCATTCGAGGGCATCTATGCTTCGTCACCTTTGCTGGACCTTCGCCGCCGTGGCGGGGCTCGTCACGAGCGCCGCTGCACAAGGTGCGGCGGGCTCGTGGCATGGCAAATCCATGGTCGGCCCGAAAGACAGCGTCGTCGCGACCTACGTGCTCACGATCGCCGCCGACGGCAAGAGCGGGTCCATGAAGTTCGCCAATCGCGATCCGATTCCGACGCGCATCGTCGCGATGGCAGGAGACAGCGTCGTAAGCGAAGCCGGCCCCTATCCCAGCATCCTGCGGCCGGGGCAGACGGTCACATCGCTGCGCACCGTCGCTCACTACAAAGGCGCCGCCATGTGGGGCACGTTCGAGGCAAAGTACGGAAACGGCGACGTGGTGCACGGCAAGACAGCGGCCACGCGCGCGAAGTAGTCGACGCTCAGGTGCCCGCCCGGTATTCCCCCCATACCGGGCGGAACACATCGCTGATTTCCCCCACCGTCGCCCGCGCCCGCACCGCCTCGATAATCAGCGCCATTAGCGGCGCATCGGCCTGACTCGCCGCCGCCTTCAGCGCCGCGAGCGCCTGCGCCACTCTCCCTGCGTCGCGCCGGCCCCGCGCCTCGGCAAGCCTCCGAACCTGCTGCGCCGCGAGCGCCGTGTAGTCGGGCGCAGGCACCGATGGCACCGCCTGATCTTCGGCGTACACGTTCACCCCCACGACCTCCATCGCCCCCGACTCGATCGCCTGCTGCTGCGCGTACGCGCTCCGCGCGATCGCCTGCTGCATCATCCCCCGCTCGATCGCCCGCGCCGCCCCACCCCCGCGCTCGATCTCGTCCAGCAACGCGCGGGCCTCGCGCTCGACCTTGTCGGTGAGCGCCTCCACGTACCAGCTCCCCCCCAATGGGTCCACCACGTCGGGCACGCCCGTCTCATGAGCCAGAAGCTGCTGCGTGCGCAGCGCGAGCGTGGCGTTGCGCTCGGTCGGCAACGCCAGCGCCTCGTCGTACGCGTTGGTGTGGAGCGACTGCGTCCCGCCCAGCACCGCCGCCAGCGCCTGGATCGCCACCCGCACGATGTTGTTCTGCGGCTGCTGCGCCGTGAGCGTCGAGCCGCCGGTCTGCACGTGAAACCGCAGCCGGCACGCCGCGTCCTCCGCCTGGAACTCCTGCTTCATCAGTCGCGCCCACAGCCGCCGCGCGGCGCGAAACTTGGCGACCTCCTCGAACAGGTCGCTGAAGGCGGCAAAAAAGAACGACAGGCGCGGCGCCAGCTCACCCACCGCAATCCCCGCCCGCACCGCGCGGCGCACGTACTCGAGCCCGTTCGCGAAGGTGAACGCCACCTCCTGGACCGCCGTCGCTCCCGCCTCCCGCATGTGGTAGCCCGAGATCGAGATCGGGTTGAACCCCAGCCGCTCGTCCGTCACGAACCGCAGCACGTCGGTGACGAGGCGCAGCGACGGCTCGAGCGGGTAGATGTACGTCCCGCGCGCGATGAACTCCTTCAGGATGTCGTTCTGTACCGTGCCCGCGAGCGCCGCGCGGGATACCCCCCGCTCCTCCCCCAGCACGATGTACATCGCGAGCAGGATCGGCGCCGTGGCGTTGATGGTCATCGACGTGGACACCTGGTCGAGCGGAATCTCCTGCAACAGCCTCCCCAGGTCGTCCACGGTGGAGATCGCGACCCCCGCCCGGCCTACTTCACCCAGGGCCTTGGGATGATCGGAGTCGTAGCCCATCTGCGTGGGGAGGTCGAACGCGACCGAGAGGCCGGTCTGACCGGCGGCGAGCAGATGGCGAAAGCGGGCGTTCGTCTCTTCCGGAGTGCCGAACCCGGCATACTGGCGCATCGTCCATAGTTTGCCGCGGTACATCGTGGGATGCACGCCGCGCGTGTAGGGGAAGCCGCCGGGAGTCCCCAGCTCGCGGTCGGGATCCCCTCCCCCCGGCCAGTCGGACGGCTCGTAGAACGGCTTGCGCTCGCTCACGAGGGTCTTACTTCAGCTCGAACACGGTCGCAAGCTTCTTCGGGACCCCGGCGTTCTTGAGCACCACGTACTGCGGCAGGCCGTTCGTGTACGGCGGATAATCCTCGCCCTGAATCAACGGCGAGAGGTAGCGGCGGCATTTGTCGGTGATGTGAAAGCCGTCGTCCGTGATGTAGTCGCGCGGCATCTTCTTTTCGACGTTGGCGACCCTGTCGAGCGGCGCGCTCCCGGTAGTCCACACGTAGGGCGCGTCCGACTTGCGTTCGATCGTCGCCATCACGCTCGACTTGCCGAGCAGCGCCAGCTCCACCGCCGCCTTGCCCACCGCATAGGCCTGCTCGACGTCGGTCCTGGAGGCGACATGGCGCGCCGCGCGCATCAGGTAGTCGGCGATGGCGTAGTGATACTTGAGCTTGAGCTTGTCGCTGACGATCTGCGCCAGGAGCGGTGCCAGACCGCCCAGCTGCGCATGGCCGAACGCGTCCTTGGTGCCGGCCTCGGAGAGGAATTGCCCCGAGGGGAGCCGCAATCCCTCGCTCG
>JBGPIJ010000333.1:0-2750 GCA_041484865.1 Gemmatimonadota bacterium | reverse complement strand
TCGCCAGGCCAGCGAACGGGCGGGAGCGCTGCGGACCCTGGCCGAAGAACGCGTGCGGGTGAGTGCGCAGCGGACCTCGGCCGTCAAACGCGCGGGCGAGCTCGAGGCGAAGATTGCGGCGCGGGCCACCGGCTACGACCCGGCGCGTCACGATGCGGTCCGGGCCGAGCTGACGCGGCTGGAGCCGGTGGAGCGGGAGGCGACGTTGCTCGAGAGTCGCGCGCGGCTGGCGGAGACGCTCGTCAAGGAGGCGGTGCAGGCGGAGCTGGAGCTGTCGCGGCGCGAGCAGCGGGCGAAGCAGCTGGCCGAGGCCATCAAGGCAGACGGGTTTTCGGAGGAGAAATTTCTGGCGGCCAAGGGCCGATTCGAGCGCGCGACCGGCGTCCTGCGGGAAGCGGAGCTGGCGGCGGTGGAAGCGGGCGGCGTGTTGACGCGGGCCGAAGAGGTGGTGGCGGAAGCCGAGCGGCGGCTGTCCGAACGGGCGGCGCGCGAACGCCAGATCGAAGCGCTCAAAGCCAGGCGGCGCCTGCACGACGAGCTGGATCGGGCGTTCTCGGAGCTGCGCGCCGAGCTCAATGCGGCCATGCGCCCGGAGATCGCCGAGCTCGCCTCAGGCTTCCTCGCCGACTTGACCGACGGGCGGTACGATACCGTAGATCTGACCGAAGACTACATGATGACGATCATCGATGACGGCGTACCGAAGCCGGTCATCTCGGGCGGCGAAGAAGACGTGGCGAATCTCGTGCTGCGCCTGGCGATCTCGCAGATGATCGCGGAGCGCGCGGGACAGCCGCTGTCGTTGCTCGTCCTCGACGAAGTGTTCGGCTCGCTCGATGAGTCCCGCCGCCAGCACGTCCTGACGCTGTTGCGGCGCCTGGGGGATCGCTTCCCGCAGGTCATCCTGATCACCCACATCGATCAGATTCGCGAAGGCCTGGACCGCGTGCTGCGGGTGGAGTACGATGTCGCGCGCGGCGTGAGCACGGTGCGCGACGAGACGGCGACCCTGGGGGGAGGAGGCCTCGATGCGGGCGTGGCTGCCTGAGCGACGGGTGGAGGGCCCGCTGCCCGCGACCGAGCGTGACATCGAGGCCTTGAATCACCTCTTCGCCGAGGCGTTCACCGACCGCTACCGGCGCGACGGGCTCGTGGGCGTCCGCGTCCCTCCGCTCAATCCGCGCGTCTGGAGCTACGCGCTTCGGGACGCCGAGTCCGGGGCGATGCTGTGGCGCGACGAAGATGGGCGGCTCGTCGCCTTCAATGTCGCGCACCGCTGCGGCTGCGAAGGCTGGATGGGACCGTTGGCGGTGCGCGTGGACCGACAGGGGTCGGGGATCGGCAAGACGATCGTACGCGCGGCGACGGATTGGCTGCTGGACCGCGGCGTTACCACGCTCGGGCTCGAGACCATGCCGCGCACGGTCGAGAACATCGGTTTTTACGCGCACCTGGGGTTCGTGCCGGGGCACCTCACGGTCACGATGACGCGCGAGCTGGCCGTGCGGCGCCGGGGCGGGGCCGTCCCGGCGTTGTTGTCCCGGTTGACGCCGGCCGCGCGGGAGGAAACTGTCACGGCGATCCGCGGGCTCAGCGACGCGCTGGCCTCGGGCTACGACTTCACACGCGAGATCGTGCTCACCGGCGAGCTGGGTCTCGGCGACACGGCGCTCGTATCGGGTCCACGCGGGCTCGAGGCGATGGCGTTGTGGCACTCGGCGTCACTCGCCGCCGAGCGCAGCTCAGACGAGATGCGGGTTCTGAAGCTCGCCGCCCGGGACACGGCGGCGTTCGAGTCGGTGCTCACGGCGATCGAGGCCAGCGCGACGCATGCCGGCCTGCGCCGCGTGGCGATCCGCTGTCAGAGCCGGTTCGACCAGGCCTTCCGCACGCTCATCGCCCGGGGCTACCAGGTGCGCTGGACCGATCTCCGGATGCATCTCGACGGCTACGCCGAGCGCCCGGTCAGCGACGGCGTGTTGTTCTCCAATTGGGAAATTTGAGCGAGGCGCCATGAGCACCGGCCTGATCATCTTCGCCGCGACCTATCTCCTGATCGCGGTCCAACGCCTCCCCTTCATTCACCTGAATCGCCCCGCGGCGAGCCTGCTCGGCGCCGTGGCCATGGTGGCGTTCGGCGTGATCACCATGCGGCAGGCGTACGCAGCCATCGATCTCGACGTGCTCGTGTTCCTGCTCGGGCTGATGCTCATCGTCGGCTATCTCGAAGTGGGCAAGTTCTTCGACTGGGCCGCCGGCTGGGTGTTGCGGCACGCCCGCACGCCGCCTCGACTCCTCGCCGGCGTGGTCCTCGGCGGTGGGCTGCTCTCGGCGTTGTTCGTCAACGACACGATCTGCCTGGTCATGACCCCGGTCTTGCTCGCCGCCCTGGCGCCGATCCGCGTGCGCCCGACGCCTTACCTGCTCGGGCTCGCGATGGGCGCGAACGTCGGCTCGGTGCTGACGGTGACCGGGAATCCCCAGAACATGCTCGTCGGCATCTGGAGTGGGGCGACGTTCGGGGGATTCGCCATCCATATGCTGCCCGTGGCGGTGGGCGGGCTCGCGATCACGTACGGCGTGCTGCGTCTGGCGTTCCGCGCCGAGCTGGCCGAGCCCTTTCCTCAGCGCCCGGCCGACGTGGCCGTGCCGCTCGATCGGCCGCTGGTGGTCAAGGGCCTCGCAATGCTCGGTGTGGCCGTCGTCGGATGGCTGGCGGGTGGCTCATTGCCCGGTGTGGCGATCACGGC
>JBGPIJ010000332.1:0-2761 GCA_041484865.1 Gemmatimonadota bacterium | reverse complement strand
CTGGCTTCGCCGATAACCGGCTTCGTCCCGAGCTAGGAGGCCGTCCGAGCAATGCACGTTCTGCTGCAAATCGCGACGAACGCATTACTCGGACGGACTCCTAGATTCTAGATGCTCGGGACCTTTTTGTGGTCCTCTGGGAAGCTGATGGTTGCCCTGTTCTGGGGACCCATGTAGCCGAGCCCCGCCTTCGAGAGCACGTCGCGGCGGAGGAGGCAGACGCGGCACCCCGCGGATCGTCAGTCCGCAGATGCGGTGAAGGTCACCCGGACGCGCAAGGGCAGACCGCCAGCGAGAGGCTCGGCGCAAAGCACGTAGACATCCTCGGAGAGCCCTCGCACGAAGACGAGCGACGTCTCCGAGTTCCCCGCCGACTGTGCCGGCGGACCCTAACGGACTGAGCGTGAAGCGGGTGCTACCTGAGTGTTACGGTTCCACGACATCATCGACTGATATAAATATAATGCACGATCGATGACCGTGGCGATGCTGGGAGCCGGTAAGCACGCGCGCTGAATCGTCTCCCGCCCCTGCGCGCGCCACGCAAGATTTGTCGACCTCGACTGTATCGATGTGCGTCGATAGTTGCACCGTGTATCGATCTGTGTCAATATCCCCGCATGCCCATCGTGTCGCTCATCACGAGGTGCTGCCCGCCCGTGCTCCAGGCCCGTCTCAAACGGGCCGACGCTGAGCACCTGGCGGCAGCGTTCAAGGTTCTCGCCGATTCGGGCCGCCTGCGCCTCTTGAGCCTGATCGCCGCGCAGCCTGGCGGTGAGGCCTGCGTATGCAACCTCACGCGACCGCTCGGGCTGTCCCAGCCTACCGTGAGCCATCATCTCAAGGTGATGCACCAAGCCGGCCTCCTGGACCGCGAGCGCCGCGGCACCTGGGTCTACTACCGGGTTGTGCCACAGGCACTCGAGAGCCTGCGGGCGGCGCTGGCCCTGCCTGGGGGTCGCCCACGTAAGCGCGCGCCGCTCGTGGACGCGGCATCGTGAGCGACTCTCCAAGCGCCGGCGTCGGCACGCAGCTCTCTTTCCTCGACCGTTATCTGACCCTCTGGATCTTCCTCGCGATGGTGGCCGGTGTCGGCCTCGGATACCTCGCGCCCGGCGTCCGCGCCCTGGTCGACCACTTCCAGGTCGGAACGACGAATGTGCCGATCGCAGTGGGGCTGATCCTCATGATGTACCCGCCCCTGGCGAAGGTACGGTACGAGCAGCTGGGCGACGCCTTCAGGGACTGGCGTATCCTTGCGCTCTCCCTCGTGCAGAACTGGGTGATCGGACCGGCGCTCATGTTCGCCCTGGCGCTCATCTTCCTCCATGACTTCCCGGCGTACATGACGGGCCTGATCCTGATTGGGCTTGCCCGCTGCATCGCCATGGTCATCGTCTGGAATGACCTTGCCCGTGGCGACACCGAGTACGCCGCCGGGCTGGTTGCCCTGAACAGCGTCTTTCAGCTGCTGACATACAGCCTCTACGCGTACCTCTTCCTCACGGTGCTGCCGCCGGCGTTTGGCCTCACGGGAAGCGTGGTCCAGGTTGGCATCGGGCCGATCGCGGAGAGCGTCCTCGTCTACCTCGGCGTACCCTTCGCGGCCGGAATCCTGACGCGCGCGGTGCTGCTTCGGACCAAGGGGCGGCGTTGGTACGAGCGCACCTTCATGCCGCGCCTGAGCCCGCTCACGCTGGTCGCGCTGCTCTTCACCATCGTCGTCATGTTCAGCCTAAAGGGTGCGCTGATCGTCTCGATCCCGCTCGACGTCGTGCGCATCGCCGTTCCCTTGCTCGTGTACTTCGTCGCCATGTTCCTGGTGAGCTTCTGGATGGGGCATCGCCTGGGCGCCGACTACGCCAAGACAGCGACGCTGGCGTTCACGGCGGCGAGCAACAACTTCGAGTTGGCGATCGCGGTTGCTGTCGCGGTGTTCGGCATCGACTCCGGAGTGGCCTTCGCAGCCGTCATCGGGCCGCTCGTGGAAGTCCCGGTATTGATCGGACTCGTCCACGTCTCGCTCCGCCTCGAGCGCCCCCTGTTCCGCTCCGGTGTCGTCGCGGGCGATGCTGCGTCGATCCTCGACGTGGAAGGAAGGTCCGCATGACGACCGTCGTCTTCGCCTGCGTGCACAATGCCGGGCGGTCGCAGATGGCGGCGGCGTTCTTCAACGCGCTCACCGATCCAGCGCGCGCGCGGGCCGTCTCGGCCGGCACGGCTCCCGCCGTCGCCGTCCACCCCGAGGTGGTCACGGTCATGCGCGAGGTCGGGATCGACCTTGCCGCGGCGCGACCCTCGCGCCTCACCGACGAGCTTGCGGCACACGCACAGCTCCTGGTGACCATGGGTTGCGGCGAAGCGTGTCCGTTCGTGCCCGGTCTTCGCCGGGAGGACTGGAACCTTCCCGACCCCAAGGGTCAGTCGCTCGAACAGATCCGCGCCATACGGGACGACGTTCGCCGGCGAGTCGAGCGGCTCGTCGCAGACCATGATTGGCGGCGAGCTGCATCATGAACGAGAGCCCGCGCGTTCTCTTCATCTGTACGCACGATGCGGCCAGCTGGTGCGCCAGGAAGGGCGCGTTCCCGAACAGCTGGTAGCCTCAGCGGCGCTCGGCGAGGGCGCGCGTCAGGGCAATGGCCTTGTCGCGGCTCATGAGCGGGAGGATCTCGCCGATCTGCTTCTCCTTCATGCGGCCGAAGATGGTGAGCACCGTCGACTCGTCGAGGCGCTCGAGGATCGGCGCCGCATCCGCCGG
>JBGPIJ010000331.1:0-2772 GCA_041484865.1 Gemmatimonadota bacterium | reverse complement strand
CACCGACGAGATCCTAGCAGGCCGTGCCTCGTGGACGCCCGAATCACGAAGCTTGGGCGTAAGGGCCCGTCAAGGAATAAAGGTGCCATTCTGGCCGCCGATGCATCCCGGCTGGCTGCGTTGCTCCTCGCTTACATAGTCCCGCTATGCTCGCTCCTCGCGCCTTGCCAGCCGGGCGCCTCGACGCCCAGAATTGACACCTTTATTCCTTGACGGGCCCTAACATGGAGCAGCCCACAACGCACAGGAAATCACATGATCTGTCCTCCACGTTTCATCGCGGCCGCGACCGTCGCTTTCGTACTGGCTGCCGTCGCCCATCACCGTGTCGCGATTGCTCAGACATCGCCAACCTCCGGCGGCCCTGTTGATCCAGCGCTCATCGAGGATCTTGTGGCCGCGAACCGGATTCTTGCGCAGGAGGGGGTCGTCGACGCGTACGGGCATGTGAGCATCCGACATCCAGGCAATCCAAGCCGGTACCTGTTGTCACGCTCGCTCGCGCCAGTTCTCGTGACCGCGAGCGACATCATGGAATACGACCTCGACTCCAATCCCATTGATGCGAAAGGACGCAGCAGCGTCCTGGAACGATTTATCCACGGCGAAATCTACAAGGCACGATCGGACGTGAAGGCGGTGATACACAGTCATTCGCCCGCAGTGATTCCGTTCGGCATCACGCAAGTACCGATGAGGCCGGTGTACCACCTGGCGTCGTTTCTCCATGTGGGAGTGCCTGTGTGGGATATCCGCGACGCCGACGATCCCGCTGCCACGGCCCTGCTGGTACGCAACAGCTCCCTCGGCAGATCCCTTGCGGCAACACTCGGCAACAAGCCGGTCGCGCTGATGCGCGGGCATGGCAATGTCGTCGTCGCGCCGGACGTGCAAATGGCTGTGCGGAACGCCATCTACACCGAGGTGAACGCCCGCTTACAGACAATCGCGATCGGCCTGGGTGGTCCGATCAACTACCTCTCGGCACAAGAAGGCGCCGCCATGGACAAGGCACCAGCGGACCCGGGCCGCGCCTGGGAGCTGTGGAAAAAGAATGCGCTCGGAAAATAGACCCGCAATCACTCCGCGCGGAGGGCGACGACCGGATCGACCCGTGTCGCCCGGTGCGCCGGCAGCAGGCACGCGGCGATGGACACGACCGTCAGGAGAATCGTGATTGCCGTGAACGTGACGGGATCGCTCGGCGTGATCTCGACCAGCACCCCCCGAAGCACGCGGCTCAGGGCCAATGCGCCCGCCAGACCGAGCGTCAGGCCCATCGCGAGCTTCCGAAGACGCGGTACGGCCAGCGACTCTCCGTCAACATCTGGTCCATTGTCCGGATCGTGAAGACCGGTCTTGATCGATCGCCTGCGCTTCGCGGCGTATGGCGTCCATGACGGAGCCCGGCGGCAGACCGCTCCGGACCAGCAGCGAGGCGGCTCCCGGGGACGCCTGGCGGTACGGAATGTAGACGACCGCGTTCAGGTAGGCATCTTGTGGCGAGCCGTGCCGAATCGACGGGGTGATACCGACGATCGTGCGCCACACAGGGGTGGGTGGGGCAGGTGAGGCGGGTGGGGTCTCTCGTTGCGTGAAGCGGAGCCGCCTTCCGATCGGATCCTGTCCGTAGAAGAACTGCGACGCCAGTCGCTCGTTGATGATGACCGTCTCGGCGCCGGGCGCGCCGTCCATGTCGTGAAAGGTCCGTCCGCGGACGAGCGGCACACCAACAACCTCGAAGAACCGCGGGCTGATCGTAACGGTCGAGACGAACACCGGCCTTGCGTCAGGCGTACGCCCCGGGCCGTCTATCTCCAGCAATCGTTCTCCACCGTCCAACGGCGGCACGCCTGTCGTCACGGCGACGGCCTCAACATATGTAAAGCCGGCCCGAATCCTCGAACCGCAGTCCCCGGAAGAACGCGGCATTCACACGCCAGGGCGCGCGTGGGCGTGGTCGTCCTCTCGAACACCGGAGTGATGGTGCAGGACATCGCGCGCCACCTGCTCTGGCGCGAGTCACCGCTGGCGAGGCCGAGGACGGAGATCACGCTGGACCCCGCCCCGTCCTCGACCGCTACGTGGGGGAGTACCGGTCGGCCGCCAGTCCCACCTTCGGCATCCTCCGAGATGGCGACCGGCTGTTCGTCCGTCTGCCGTACATTGGGACGCTGCCGCTCCGCGCGGAGAGTGAGCACGACTTCTACGTGCCCGAGCTGCAGTTCGAGTTCGTCTTCGACTGGGATGCCCAGGGCCGCGTCGGGGAGATGCTGTTCGGGCCCGGGCGCGGCCGGCCGATGCTGCCGCTCCGGAAGCGGTAGCGTGAGTGGTTACGCTGAGTGCGCCCTCAGCCCTTCACTCGACGACGGAGATTCGTCACGTTCTCACAGATTTCGCTACTGTGCGGTACCGCTCTCTTCTCGGAGGCTCCGATGACGCCTGCATTCTCTCTGCGGTGACGGATGACGGATTGAGCCTGCCCGTCATCGAAATGCTCGCCCGATGACCCTTGGATAAGGGCCATCGGGCAACCATGTTTACTGCCTAGTCACGGTGCGGAGCGCAGAGCATTCCGTTGTTGTAGTTGTCCATCAGACGGTGCAGTGGTTCGCCGATCTTCCACGCGAGGCTCGCCGCGGCCACGCCGCGACCCACGGGCCCGTAGGTGGCCATCCAGGCGTCCGCTGCGGTAATTGTGCTCGCAACGCAACTCGAGTCGTTGCCGACGAGCACGTTCAGCTCGGCAGAGACGAGTGAGCTGAACATCGT
>JBGPIJ010000330.1:0-2773 GCA_041484865.1 Gemmatimonadota bacterium | reverse complement strand
CCGCCGTGGCGGCCGCGCTCTAGACACCTACCGCCACCCCTCCAAGCGGCCCATATTCCGGCCTCTGGCCGGTGCCGGTCCGCCGCGGAGTTTCCCATGAAGACCCAAGGGCAGAGTCGCGACGTCGTCTTCCTCTCCGGAGTACGGACGGGGTTCGGAACGTTCGGCGGCACGCTCAAGGACCAGTCCGCGATCGAGCTGGGCGCGGTGGCCGCCCGGATTGCGCTCGAGCGCTCGGGCGTCCCCGCGGCCGAGATCGGCCACTCGATCTTCGGCAACGCCCTCCAGACCTCCTCCGACGCGATCTACTGCGCCCGCCATATCGGCCTCAAGGCTGGACTCCCGATCGAGGTCCCCGCCGTCACGGTCAACCGCCTGTGCGGGTCGGGATTCGAGTCCATCATCCAGGGTGCCCAGCTCATCCTGCTCGGCGAGGCGAATGCGGTGCTCGCCGGGGGGACGGAATCGATGAGCCAGGCGCCCCACGTCGTACGTGGCGCGCGCTGGGGCATCCGACTCGGCCCCTCCGCTCCGCTCGAGGATGCACTCTGGGAAGCGCTCAAGGACCCCGAATGCGGCTTGTCGATGGCGGAGACGGCCGAGCTGCTTGCGGAGCGCTACAAGCTGACGCGTCGCGAGGTGGACGAGATCGCACTCACGTCGCAGCAGCGCGCCAAGCAGGCCTGGGACGCGTGCGTGTTCCAGGACGAGGTCGTGGCCGTGCCCGTGAAGGGAAAGAAGGGAGAGCCAGGGGAGTTCCGAGCCGACGAGCACATGCGGCCCCAGACGACGCTCGAGGCGCTGCTCGCACTCAAGCCGTACTTCAAGAAGGATGGACTCGTCACCGCGGGTAACGCGTCGGGCATCGTGGACGGCGCGGCGGCGACCGTGATCGCCGGGGCGGACTTCGCGGAGGCGCACGGCCTGCGACCGATGGGCCGGCTCGTCGCCTGGGGGATCGTGGGTGTCGAGCCGCGGGTCATGGGGATCGGGCCTGCTCCGGCGTCCCGCAAGGCGCTCGCCAAGGCAGGCCTCGCGCTCGAGCAGATGGATCTGGTCGAAGTGAACGAGGCGTTCGCCCCACAATACCTCGCCGTGGAGCGGGAGCTGCACCTGGACCGCAGCCGCACCAACGTGCACGGCGGCGCCATCGCGATCGGCCATCCCCTCGCCGCCACCGGCACACGCATCGCGATTCATTTGCTTCACGCCCTGCGGCAGCGCCGCCAGCGGTTCGGGCTCGGCTCGGCGTGCATCGGCGGCGGCCAGGGCGCCGCCGTCATCGTCGAAGCGTATCCAGCCTAGGAGGGGCCAGCGATGGAACTGTTCTTGCCGGCACTCGCCGTCATCGTCCTGTACCTCTTTTCGGGACTCCGCGTTCTGCGCGAGTACGAGCGCGCCGTCTACTTCTTCTTGGGGCGGTCGTGGGGCGCCAAGGGTCCGGGACTGATCTACCTGCCGCCCCTGTTCGCCAAGATGCAGAAGATCTCGCTGCGCGTCGTGGCGATGGACATTCCCCCGCAGGACGTGATCACCCGGGACAACATCTCTCTGAAGGTGAACGCCGTTCTGTACATGCGGGTCAAGGATGCGGTGAAAGCGGTCATCGGCGTCGAAAACTATCTGTACGCCACGAGCCAGCTCGCCCAGACCACGCTACGCTCCGTCCTGGGAGAAACCCAGCTCGACGAGCTCCTGATGAACCGGGAGAAGATCAACGACATCTTGAAAAAGATCATCGACAGCCGGACCGAGGACTGGGGCGTCGAGGTCTCCGCCGTCGAAGTGAAGGACGTGGACCTGCCGCCCGAAATGAAGCGCGCGATGGCGCGCCAGGCGGAAGCGGAGCGCGAGCGCCGCGCCAAGATCATCAACGCCGAAGGCGAGCTCCAGGCGTCGGAGAAGCTGGCGCAAGCGGCGAAGGTCATCGGCTCCGAACCCGCCGCGATCCAGCTGCGCTACCTGCAGACCGTCACGGAGATCGCATCCGAGAACAATTCGACGACGATCTTCCCGATCCCGCTCGACCTCTTCCGGGGAGTCCTGGAGCTCCTCGGAACAAGAACGGGGCCCGCGACGTCCGTCCCTGCACTGCCCGCGAAGACATCGGGCGACGCGCCTCCGTCAATCCGGGGCGAGGAGAAGGTCCAAGTCTAGTATGGCCCGGGAGCTGATCAGCCGCGAGGCGCTCGAACGGATCATCCAGCACGCCGCGGAGCTCCAGGCCGCGGAACGCGACATCGGCGAAGGCCTCTCCCACGAGGACGTGCTCGACCTGGGGAAAGAGGTCGGGATCCCGGAGCGCTACCTCGTGCAGGCGCTCCTGGAAGAGGAAACGCGGACGGTGGTGCAGTCGGAACGGGGGATGCTGGCGTCGATCGCAGGCCCCACCAGCCTCGGCGCGGCGCGAGTGGTCCCGGGGGACCGCTCGACGATCGAGCGGGGGCTCGGGTCCTGGCTCGAGCGGGAGGAGCTGCTGCAAGTGAAACGGCGCTTCGCCGATCATACGACCTGGGAACCGAAGGCCGGGGCGTTCGCGTCGCTCGTGCGCGCCTTCGGCGCCGGCGGCAAGAAGTTCGCCCTGGCGCGGGCCGCGGAGATCGCCGTGAGCGTCATGCCGCTCGAGACGGGATTCAGCCACGTGCGGTTGCGCGCCGACGTGCGCAATCAGCGCCAGCAGCGCCTCGTTGGCGCCCTCGCCTTGTTCGTCCTCGGCGCATTGGGCACCGTACTCGCTCCGGTGCTGGGCGCTCTGTTCCCGTGGTTCCTCCTG
>JBGPIJ010000329.1:0-2785 GCA_041484865.1 Gemmatimonadota bacterium | reverse complement strand
TGAAGTAGAGCGGCACGATGCCGGTCGGGCCGTTGCGCTGCTTGCCGACGATCAACTCGGCCACTCCCTCCAGGCTGTTGCCCGCTTTGTCCTGCGGGCCGTCGTACATCTCCTGACGGTAAATGAACACCACGACGTCGGCATCCTGCTCGATCGCGCCCGACTCGCGCAGGTCGGAGAGCTGGGGGCGGTGGTCGCCGGTCCGCTGGTCCGGCGCGCGCGAGAGCTGGGACAGGGCGATGATGGGGATGTCGATCTCCTTGGCGAGCGCCTTGAGCGAGCGGGAGATGTAGGAGATCTCCTGCTGGCGGCTTTCGGTGTCGGTCGGCCCCTGCATCAGCTGGAGGTAGTCGACGACGATCATGCCGACGTTGTGTTCGGCCTTGAGCCGCCGCGCTTTCGACCGCATGGCGAGCGGGGTGAGCGCCGCCGAATCGTCGATCCAGATGGGCGCCGTGCCGAGCAGGCCGGCGGCGCGGGCGAGCTTCGGATAGTCATCGTCGCGCAGCTGTCCGCGGCGCAGCCGCTGCGCGTCCACGAGACCCTCCGAGCAAAGCAGCCGCTGCACCAGCTGGTCCTTGGACATCTCGAGCGAGAAAAAGCCGACCCCGATGTTGTGCTCGATTGCGGCATGCTGCATGACGTTGAGCATCAGCGCCGTCTTCCCCATCGAAGGGCGCGCGGCCACGATGATCAGGTCCGCCCGCTGGAAGCCCGCGGTCAGGCGGTCGAGATCGACGAAGCCGCTCGGCACCCCCGTCACCGCGCCCTTCCCGCTCTGGAGCTGCTCGATGCGCTCCATCGTGGGCCAGATCAGCTCTTTCAGGCGCGTGAATTCCTCGCTGCGCCGCATCTGCGCGACCTGGAAGATCCGGTGTTCGGCATTGTCCAGCACTTCGCCGGGCTGGCCGCGCGCGTCGAACGCCTCCTGCACGATGGTCGTGCCGGCCTCGATCAGGCGCCGCAGCAGCGCCTTGTCGCGCACGATGCGGGCGTGGTATTCGATGTTCGCGGCGGTGGGCACGACGTCGATCAGCGCGCCGAGATACTCCATCCCGCCGGCGCGGTCCATGTCGCCCCGCTTCTCGAGCTCGTCCCGCAAGGTGACGGGATCGATCACGTCGCCCCGCTCGGAGAGCGCCGTCATGGCGCGGTAGAGCAGCCGGTGGCTCTCGCGGTAGAACATCGCGTCGTCGAGCAGCTCCGCGGCCTTCAAGGCCGCGTCCTGGTCGAGCAGCATGGCGCCGAGTACGGCCTGCTCCGCTTCGTTACTCCACGGAGCCTGGCGGCCGGCGTACTCGCGGTCAGTCGTCGAGGAGACGGCGGGCGATGCGGACGTCATCCCAGGTGGGTCGCTTCCAGTTGGGGTTTCGGAGCAGTGCGGCCGGATGATAGGTAACGATGACGGGGGTGCCACGAAACCGGTGCAGCCGGTTGCGCAACGCGCCGAGCGATTGCTTGGTGGAGAGCAGACTCTGCGCCGCCGTGTTCCCCATGGCGAGAATGACCGCCGGCTTCACCAGCTCGATCTGCCGATAGAGGTACGGCAGGCAGGCGGCGATCTCGTCGTATTGCGGCTGGCGGTTCTCGGGGGGACGGCATTTCACGATGTTGCAGATGTACACCTGCGCGCGCGGCAGGTCGATCGCCGCGAGGATCTTGGTGAGCAGCTCGCCGGCCGGTCCCACGAACGGACGGCCCGTCTCGTCCTCCACGCGGCCCGGGCCCTCCCCCACGACCATCAGTCGCGCGTCCGCCGGCCCCTCGCCCGGCACGGTGCGGGTGCGCTTTTCGCACAGCTTGCATTTGGTGCACGCGGCGATGAGCTCGTCGATTGCCGCGAGCGCGGTCGCCTGCGCGATCGGGTCGGCGGTGAAGAAATCGCCGCTCGGCGGATCGAACGAGACACCGGCAGGGGGGAGATCGGCGGTCGGTGAAGCGGCGGTCGGTGAGACGGCGGTCGATACGACCGCCCGCACGGCAGCGGCGCTCCCCCGGATGACGAAGGGACCGCCCAGTCTTATCTGCTGTTCCAGAAATTCCCGCGCGAGAGCCCGCCCGTCGCTCACGAAAGCGCCAGCTCCACCTCGTCGAGGATTCGTTCCGCCACGTCGCGTTTGGAAAGGAGCGGCAGCGCCGTCGGCGCGCCGCGCTTCCGCACGATCGTCACACGATTCGTGGCGACCTCGAACCCCGCGCCGGGCTCGAGCGCGTCGTTCAAGATGACCAAATCGAGCGCCTTATCTTGCAACTTTCGCTGCGCCCGCGCAACGCCGTCGCCCCCTGCCTCGAGCGCGAACCCCACGATTACGCAGCGCTCCGGTCGCGCGAACGATTTGAGGATGTCGGGAGTGGCTTCCAGCTCGAGAACGAGCGTCCCGTCGCCGCGCGCGCGCTTCGTCGGCGCGTGGGCGCTGGGGCGATAATCGGCTGGGGCCGCGGCCATGATGAGCACGTCGGCTCGCGCGCCCAGCAGCTGCGCGGCGTGCAGCATCTCGGCCGTCGTCTCGACGCGGTGCGGCGTCGCGCCCGGGGGGAGTGCGAGCTCCGTCGGTCCCGTCACGAGCGCCACCCGCGCGCCGCGCGCGAGCGCGGCCTCCGCGAGCGCGTACCCCATTCGGCCGCTCGAGGGATTCGTGATCACGCGCACCGGATCGAGATGTTCTCGCGTCGGCCCCGCCGTGACTACGACCCGCTTGCCAGACCATTTGCTGTGGTTGTTGTGGCCCCCGCTCAGCAGGCGCTCGGCCGCCGCAACGATCGCCTCGGGCTCGCTCATCCGTCC
>JBGPIJ010000328.1:0-2806 GCA_041484865.1 Gemmatimonadota bacterium | reverse complement strand
TCGCTTCCCAGCCCGGCAGACCGGGATGGACCGCGGGGACCGGCTTGAATCGGGGCTCGGCCTTCGCGGCGCCGTACAGCCACGCGTTGCCTTCCGCCGGCGCGCGCCAGAAGACACTGGGCAGATGGCTCACCCAGGCATCGTCGATCCCGACCCGATCCATCGCCCTGCACAGCGCGTCGGGCGACGTGCCGGGGACTCGGGCGTAGGGGTAGGCGCCGAGGAAGGCGTTGACGTCGGTGCGCATTAGTCCGTCGGGAAGGCGCCGCGCGGGAAGATGCGGGCGGCGTTCTTCCATTTGACCTGGTCCCACTCGTCGCGGCCGAGCAGGCGCTCGAGGTAGCGGAGCTTGGCCCATCCCGTGTCCATCGTCAGATCGGAGCCCCACAGCAACCGCTCGATCCCGACGGCCTCGAGGCAGCGCTCGAGCATCCCTCCATCTACGCCGCTGCCCGAGAGATCGACGTACACGTTGGACGCGTCGCGCGCTGCGGCGAGCGAATGCTCCCAGTCCCCGCCGCCGCCGATGTGGGCCAAAATGAAGGAGACGTCGGGGTGCCGCAGCGCGAGGCTCACGAGCTCCAGCGCATCGGAGGCCTCCTGCCCCGGCCGGTCGCGGCGCCGGTGTTGCCACACATGGTGCAGGATGGGGACGGAGCGCTCGCGCGCCGCATAACAGATCGGATCAAGCAGTGGGTCGTCCGCCCGCCGGCTCGCCGCGAGCTTGATGCCGATCATGCCCGCGGCGAGACCGCGTCCGATCTCGCCCAGGGCGTGGGCGGTGTAGTTCGGGTTCACCGTCACGTAGCCGCGCACGCGCCGGGGATGCTGTCGCTCGAGCGCCTGGAGCGCGCTATTGCCGTATTCCAAGTCCCGGGGAGACGGGAAATAGGTCGGGGACGTCCGCCCCCAGCTCCCGAGGATGGACGCCACGTGCACCGTGATCCCGATCTTGTCGCCTGCCCGGAGCCGGCTAGCGTTCCGCTCCGCCCAATCGGCGCGCGGGGTGCGATCGTGGTAGAAGTGCGCGTGGACATCGATGAGCATGGGGAGAATCTGAGTGATACCGTTACCCGTCGCTACGTCGCTACGCTGTACGAGTCTAGACGCTGTCTAAACTCATACACCGTAGCGACGTACAACGTACCGACGTACGGCGTAGCGACGGGCAACGGGTGTTGTATCTTGTGCCCCATGCGCACACCTCCCCAACCACCCCGCGGTCCCACGCCGCCGTCGGGGCCTAATCCACCCAGGGGACCCACGCCTCCGTCCGGGCCTAATCCGCCCCGGGGGCCCACGCCTCCCCCCAGGGGACCCACGCCTCCGCCCCGGGGATCCACGCCGCCGCCCCGGGGACCGACACCGCCTCGTCCGGGTGCGCCGCCTCCGCCGCGCGGGCCCACGACCGCGAGACCCGCCCCGAAAGTCGTGATCCCGAAGCCCGCCGCGGCGCGCAGAATGCCGTCGTGGCTCAAGCGCGCGCGGCGCCTGATCACGCGCCCAAGACAGGAGTGGGCGGCGATCGCGGGGGAGTTCACGACCCCGGGGCCGATCTACTGGCGATTTCTCGTGCCGATGGCGGCGATCGGGCCGGTGGCTGCCACGCTGGGAACGATGATCTCGGGCGGCGAGCGCAGCTCCTTCGTCGGCACGACCACGATCTCGACAATGGATGCAGTGACCCGGGGCGTGTTCGAATACGGCCTGAATCTGGCGGGCGCATTTCTCTTCGCCGTGGCGATCGCGTTCGTCGCCGCGAGCATTGGCGGTGACCGGAACCAGGTGCAGGCGTTGAAGGTGGCCGCGTACGGCAGCACGCCGTACTGGTTGGGCGGCGCGCTCGCAATCTTCCCGAAGCTCGCACCCGTGGGGTTGGTGCTCGCGCTCTACAGCGTGTGGCTGTTCGCTCTGGGGCTGCCCGTCGTGGCGAAGGTGCCCTCAGAGAAAACGGGCGTCGCCACGCTGCTCGTCAGCATCGGCGGGATCGTCGTGGTCATGCTGATCAGCGCCATCCTGCTGCTCGTCGTCAGCGCTTAGCGAGCGCGCGCGACGCGGGCGCCGCGCGATACGTCCATGCGGGGGCGGGTGCGCCGCTCCCCTCGAGCGCGGTGACCGCGGCGTCGACCAGCGGGCGGTGCGGCGACAGCGAGCAGACCGGGTCCGTCAGGCTCGCGTCCCCCGCGACGAGAAACGCCTGACACCGGCAACCGCCGAAATCCACCGTCTTGCGCGCGCACGAGCGGCACGGCTCGGACATCCAGGCGTCGCCGCGAAACCGCGTGAATGCGTCGGACTCGTGCCAGATCCAGTCGAGCGAGCGCTCGCGCACACTCTCGAATCGCAGCCCGGTGATGCATCCGGCCGCATGGCAGGGCCACACCTCGCCGGCCGGCGTCACCGTCATGTACGACCGCCCCCAGCCGCCCATGCAGGGCTTGGGGAATTGCTCGTGGTAGTCGGGCAGCACCCACACGATCTCGAGTTTGCCGCCGAGCCGCGCGCGCTCGCGCTCGACGACCTCCCATCCGCTCGCAAGCTGCGCCTTGGTGGGCATCAGGCTCGCCCGGTTGTGGAACGCCCAGCCGTAGAACTGCGTGTTGGCGAGCTCGATGCGCTCGGCACCGAGCGATTCCGCGAGCCGGATGAGCGCCTCCACCTGATGCAGGTTCCGGCGGTGCAGCACGACGTTGACCGTGAGGGGGAAGCCGAGCTCGCGCGTGTAGTGGTAGGCGGCGAGCTTGTCGCGGTACGACCTAGTCCCTGCGATTTCGTCAGACAGCTCGGCGTCAGCGCCCTGGATGCT
>JBGPIJ010000327.1:0-2811 GCA_041484865.1 Gemmatimonadota bacterium | reverse complement strand
CTGCTGCCACGCCCGCCGGATCTGGACCACCATCTCGTCCTCGGGCGCGGGTGTCTCACTCCGTCGCCGCTTCGCCTTTTTCGTCGTCGGCATCGCCTCCTCCTCCTCATCGCCAGGATAGGAACACTTACAGAGTATAGCACCGTTGCAAGGATTTCTCTTGCCTATTCTGAACGGCCACGGCAAACATGGAGACACAGCACGACCACCACCGAAGGAGGCGACGCGCATGGAGACGATGGTTGACGTGAAGAAGCTCGAAGAGGTGTACGGCACGCCGCAGTCCTGGTGGTACACGGCGGCGGAGGCCGGGAAGGTCCCCTCGTACAAGGTCGGGAAATACCGCCGCTTCCGACTCAGCGAGATCGAGGCATGGCTCGCGACTCAGCGTCAGGAGGAGCCGCGCCCGGCGTGAGCGTCGCCATGCAGGCCCGGGCCGCGCGGCGCGTCGTCGAGGACGCGCTCGCCGCGGCCGGCTGGCCCTGGAGCCTACGCCTCAGCCGGTGGATCGATGTCCTCCTACGGCTCGAGGAGGGCGACCGGTGAGCTGTGCGTGGCTGCCACTGCGGGCTGAAACGATCCCTGTCGAACTGCGTGCGCTGGGCTGTGTCCTCTGGCGGGCCGAGCCACGCGGCCCGGACAAGCCCGCAAAGGTTCCCTACCGCGTCGCGTATCCCGATCGCAAAGCGTCCAGCACCGACCCGGCGACGTGGGCGACGTTCGCCGACGCGGTCGACGCCTACGGCGCGCTGGTAGACCTTGCCCCCGATCCAGCGCGGGGGCCGATCGCCGGCATCGGCGTGGTGTTGACACCGCCGGTCACCTGCTTCGACCTCGACCGGGTCATCGACGCTCAGGGGCGGCTCGACACCCGGGCCGCCACGCTCGTCGAGCGCTGCGACTCCTGGACGGAGCGGAGCCCCAGTAACACCGGCCTGCACGTCTTCGTGCTCGGACGGGTGCCGCACGCCCTCAAGGGCGATCAGATCGAGGTGTACTCCGATATGCGCTACATCGCCATCACGGGCCACCAATGGCCTGACACGCCGAACATGCTCCGCGCACAGCAGTCGTACCTCGACCACCTAGTCCGGATCGCCAGCGCGGAGACGGACCGCCCCCGTCGACCATGGGGCGGGTCGTCCATTCCTCCACCGGACGACCTCGCCGGCGCGCTCCTCGCGAAACTCCAGACGTGGGGCATCCCGGCCGCTCGGGTCAAGCGCTGGTCGGACGGGTATCTCGTCGAGCTGGTCTCCTGCCCCTGGGCCGATGAGCACACGACGGGTGCGGGCGGAGCGGCAGTCATCATCCATGCGTCCGGCGCCTTCGACTTCACGTGCCTACACGCCCACTGCACCCGCCGGACCTGGCGGGACTTTCGCGCAGCGATGGAGGCGCGGACGTGAGCGCGTTCGACCTCGAGAAGGCCGTGGCCATCGCCGTGCCGGCCGAGGGGGTCGTCCCCGACTGGCGGGTCCATGACGCCGCCGATGCCTGGACGTTCTCCCCGCCCGCGTTCACAGTTGATGACCTCGTTCCCGACACTGGCGTGATCTGGTGGGGCGGCCCGCCGAAGCGGTTCAAGAGCTTGTTTTGCACCTACGTGTGCCTGGCGATCGCCAGTGGCCGCGATCGCGTGGCCGAGCATTTCGAGATCCGCACGCGGCCCGTGATCCTCTACGTTGCCCGGGAAGATGGCGGATCGCGTTTGCAGAGTCGCCGCGATGACATTCTCTCGGCCTGGTCGACCGCGCCGGCACCCGGGGCGCTCTACTTCCTGATCCGCCCGCGCTTCGATCTGCTCAATCGGGCGCACGTGGCCTGGCTCATCGACCAGTGCCGGACGCTTGGCGTGAGGCTCCTGGTCCTCGATACGTGGACGGCCCTGTCACCGGGAGCGGACCCGATGGCCGCGAAGGATCAGGCGGCCCTCGCCGCGGTCGTCGTCGAGATCGCCGAGACCATCGCGGGGGCCGTGGTGGTGGTGGACCACTCTCGAAAGAATCGCGCCGAAGGCGAGCCCATCAGCTCGGCGGACATCTACGGCCCCATGCAGAAGTGGGCCGCGGCCGAGCATATCGTCATGCTGGACTTGACGAGCGACCGGCGACGGCTCGAGGTGTTCATCGAAGGCAAGGACGGCGAGACACGCCGGTGCTTTCTGACGGTCACGGCGAAGAGCGCGCCCGGCGAGAAGTTCACCTATGCCGGCACCGTCGAGGAGATCGCCGACGCCCAGCGCGAGAAGGGTAATCAGAACCGCGACGCGACGCGCCGTGCCCTTTGCGATGCCGGTGTTCCCCAGGCCCTCGCCGAAGTCGTCCATGCTCTCGGCGCCCGCGGTGTCACGCTCGCGCCCGACACCGTCTCGAAGCACCTGGGGGTACTCGTCAAAACCGGCCAGGCATCCGTGATCGGGAAGGGACGGGGTACGCGCTACCTCGGAATCCCGGATGCACCGTCATCCGCGAACGGCTATCCGCGATTCGGTTTGTTCGACGCGGAGCGGAGTTAATCGCGGATGGCACCGTCATCCGTGATTACCTACGGAGGGGAGGAGAGCCCCCGACTACAAGGGCTCCTCCTCCCGAATCCCGGAATCACGGATGACGGCAGTGCATATAGAAGCCGCCGTGATTCCATCCGGGATTCCGGGCGGCCCCAGAAACCCCCACCCCCACCACCAAGGAGACCGTGAATGCCCGACCAACCGCCCCCCGAAATCCCCGACTTGGTCCAAGCCCGGCTCGGCCTGCTCTCCGTCGTCGCGGCCCTGGTCCGCTACGCCCGGACGCTGCCCGAGCCGCT
>JBGPIJ010000326.1:0-2836 GCA_041484865.1 Gemmatimonadota bacterium | reverse complement strand
GGAGTCGAGGACGACGGGCTCGTCGTCCACGGCGAGGATGCGGGCCCTGGGCTCGGGCACTTCCACGCGCTTGAGCGACTTCGCCTCGTGCGTGAAGTCGAGGCGCACCGAAGTGGTCAGCACGGCCTCGCGCTCGCGCCGCTGCCGCTTCTCGCGGAGACGGCGGGAACTCTCGCGGATCACGATGTCGGCGGCCACGAAGGCCACGAACGTCAGGATGACGACCAGGGCGATCATGTGACGGTCTCCAGTACGGCGTTGGTTTCTTCCTGCGGCATCGCCGCGTTCCCCTCGCCGGCGTGGTTCAGGGGAAGCCGCACGATGAACCGGGTTCCGCGGCCCGGCTCGCTCTGGACCCCGATGCTCCCGCCGTGGCTCTCGACGATGCCGCGGCTCACCGCGAGTCCCAGTCCCGTTCCGCGGGAGCCCTTGGTGGTGAAGAAGGGCTCGAAGATGCGGTGCAGGTCCTCCGGCTGGATGCCGCGCCCGGTGTCCTCGATGCTCAACTCGAGCGCCGCGCCGGCTCCGCCCTCCTCGTGGCGGCGCGTGGCGACGCGGATCTCGCCCCCTTCCTCGCCGATCGCATCGGCGGCGTTCAGGAAGAGGTTCACGGCGACCTGCTGAATCTGATTCGCGTCCGCGTCGGCCGGGGGGAGATTCTGGCCGAAGTCCAGCGCGAGCTTCACCTGGTTCAGGTTGAGCTGCGTCATCACCACCGACACGGCCCGCCGCACCACGTCGTTGAGATCGGTGGGCTTGCGCAACGGCGGCGTGGGGCGACCGAAATCGAGGAGCTGCCTCACGATGTCGCGGCAGCGGATCGTCTCGCGGATGATCACTTCCAGATCGCCGCCGGACTCCGCGTCGGATGCCAGGCGCTTCTTGAGCACCGAGGCGTAGCTCAGGACGCCGGTGAGCGGGTTGTTGATCTCGTGCGCCACGCCCGCGGCGAGTCGTCCCACCGAGGCGAGCTTGTCGGCTTCGGCCAGCTGCCGCTGCGTTTCCGCGATGCGCTGCGTCATCGCGTTGAACGCCTTTGCGAGGTCGCCCAGCTCGTCCTGCGCCGTCACCGGAATCATCGTCGTGAGGTCGCCCGTGGCCACCCGATGCGTTCCATCCACGAGGGCCGCGACCGGCCTCAGCACCAGCACCCGGTTCAGCCACCAGAGGATGAGGCTGCTCACCAGGATGGCGAGCACCGCGAGCGCCGTCATCACGCCGCGGCTGCGCGCGATCTCCAGGTCCGCCTGCGTCATCGAGACGTTCACGTCGAGCACCCCGAGCACGCGCTGCGTGGACTCGTGGGCATGACACGAGGCGGCCGAGCAGGAGGGTTCGTTCGGGATCGGCGCGATGATGCCGAGCACGCGCGTGCCGTCGCGCGCGCGGAACATCCGCGCCCGGGCGGGCATGTCGAGCTTCTCGAGCGGGCGTCCCTCCTGATGGCAGGCATAGCAGGCCTCGCCGCGCTTGTCGAGGACGCTGCCGATCTCCCTCGACTCGGAGGAGAACATGATCCGCCCTTCCTTGTTGAAGAGCCGGACCTTCCGGATGCCCTCCTCCTGCAGCTCGCCGATGGCGCGGATCTGCCGGTACAGGTTGTCGCGCCGGTTCTCCAGCATGTCGAAGTGCGTGCTGCCCTTGATCGTCTCGCTGAGCTGGTTGGCGCTGCGTGTGCGCTCCGACACGAGCTGGGCGGTGTGCTGCCGCACGACGAGCACCGCCATCACGCCGATCACCAGCGCGTTGGCGAGACCGGCCCCGAGGATCAGCCGCGTGCCGATGCGCGTGCGCATCCCGTCACCCGCCTTGCTCCTTCCGGTGCGCCCGCGAACTCGCGCGCGCGCCGCCTGACGACTCCATCCCTCCGAACCCGCCTCTCTTCCGCTCGCCCTTCCTGAGATAGCGCACGAAGAGGACGAAGAGCACGAGGAAGATGATCAGCAGCAGGTATTCGAGGCCCTTGGTCTCGAAGATGTTGACGTAATGGAAGGATTCCATGTGTCGCTCCGCTCAGCCGGCTGCCTGAGTCGCCGCCGGGACCGGCGCGAGACCGGCCGTCCTCGCGGGGATCTCGTGCGCCGGCCGCATGACCGGCATTCTCAGCACCACCCATCGGAACACCCAGAGCTCCGAGAACACGACCATCAGCGTCACCACGATCTCCTGCCAGGACGGGTAGTAGTGGTGCGGCAGGTTCCAGTTGAAGGCGATGACCGTGATGTTGAGGCGATTGAGGAGGATCCCGATCAGGGCGAGCACCGAAGCCGCGCGAATGACCTTCAGGTCCTCGTTTCTCGCTCCGTAGGCGAACATCACGCACGGCACCAGCACGAAGCCCACGACTTCGAGCAGATACCAGGAGCCCCAGAACCCGTGAAGCAGGTTCCACTGGTGCTCGTGGATGAAGAGCAGCGCCTTGAAGAAGTAGTAGACGAACATCGCGATCGCGGCGCCGCGAGCCAGCCCGATGATCATCTTGTCGAAGGCCTTGTGCTGCTTCGCATTCAGCTGGTTTCCGAACACCCGGTGGCTGATCGTGCCCTCGAAGATGATCATCGCGAGGCCGGCGAAGATGCTCGACACGAGGAAGAGAATCGGGATGAACTCCGAGTACCAGAGCGGGTGGATCTTGGGCTTCGCCATCAGATACAGCGCACCGAGCCCGGACTGATGGAGCGTGGACAGCGTGATGCCGAAGATGACGGCGCCCAGGGTCAGGGAGGTCAGGACGCGGCGCACCTTCCTCAGGCCCAGCCACTCGGCGACGACCGGCGAGAACTCGAGGAACTCGGCCGCCATGTACAGCATGAAGTGCCAGGCGACGAGGAAGAGG
>JBGPIJ010000325.1:0-2867 GCA_041484865.1 Gemmatimonadota bacterium | reverse complement strand
CCGAGGATCACCTCGGCGACGATGGCACTCATCCGGAAGGCCGTGAGCTGCGCGGGGCCTTCGCCGAGCCCCAGGAAGTACTCCGCCGTGCCCACGAGGCCGGCGGCGAGCCCGCCGAAGGCGTGGGAGAGGGCGGTCCGCTGGGGCACCGCGGTGAGCGGCACGCGCGCCAGCGGGACCCCGACCGCGAACCCGGCGACGATCGCGATCACGATCCACCCGTGGTGCACGATCTCGGGCTGGATCCAGGTGGCCAGGACGGCCACGAGCATGCCCGTGACGCCCGCCATCACACCCCGGCGGGCGGTCTTCGGATCGTTCATCCAGTGCAGCGAGAGAATGAAGAGCGCCGTCGCGACGATGGCGGCGAGCTGCGCGAGGGCGTGGGTCATCGCTTCTTGAACATCTTCAGCATCCGGTCCGTGATCATGAACCCGCTCACGATGTTGGTCATGGACGCGAACAGCGCCACGGCGCCGAGCACGCGAATCGTCACCGGGTACTCGGCGCCGGTCACGACGATGGAGCCGACGACGGCGATCGCCGAGATGGCGTTCGTGAGGGACATCAGCGGCGTGTAGAGCAGGCGGGACACGCGGCGAATCACGCCCAGCCCGATGAACGTGGAGAGCGCGACCACGAACAGCATCGACCAGTAGTCGACCGCCTCCGGCACAGGCGTCGCGGCCTGGGCCGCCAGCAAGCCCTCGGTCATGTCTTCCGCACCTCCCCGGCATGGGTCACGCACGTGTCGCGAATGATCTCGTCCTGGAAGTCGAGCGCGAGCGCGCCGTCTTTGACGATGTACTGGAGGAAGCTCGAGACGTTGCGCGCGTACATCTGGCTCGCATGCAGCGGCAGCGTGCTCGCGACGTTCACGGGGCCGAGGATCGTCACGCCGTGGCGCACCACGTCGCGTCCGGCCTCGGCGAGCTCGCAGTTCCCGCCGGTTTCGACGGCGAGGTCCACGATCACCGAGCCCGGCCGCATGCCTTCGACGGCCTGCGCGGTGATCAGCGTCGGCGCCCGTTTGCCGGGGATCGCCGCGGTCGTGATCACGATGTCCGAGTCCTTCACCTGTTGCGCGATGAAGGCGAGCTCGCGGCGGTGCGTCTCCTCGGACAGCTCCTTCGCGTAGCCGCCCGCGGTCTCCGCCTGCTCGCCGATCTCCATCGCGACGAACTTCGCGCCGAGGCTCTCGACCTGCTCTTTCACCGCGGGGCGCACGTCGAAGGCCGACACGACGGCGCCCAGGCGGCGCGCGGTGGCGATCGCCTGCAGCCCGGCGACGCCCGCGCCCAACACGAGCACGCGCGCCGGCGGCAGCGTGCCCGCCGCGGTGACGAGCATCGGGAAGAAGCGGCCGGTCGTGGTCGCGGCGATGAGCACGGCCTTGTAGCCGGCAACCGTCGCCTGCGACGACAGTACGTCCATCGGCTGAGCGCGCGTGATGCGGGGGAGCAACGCGAGGCTGAAGCTCGTCACTCGGCGGGCCCCGAGCTGCGACACCACGTCGCGGACGGCGGACGGCTGGAACACCGCCACGAGCGCCGCTCCCGCGGCGCACAGGCCGACCTCCGCGCTCGAGGGCGGCTGCACCTTGAGCACGACGGCGCTCTGTCCGAAGACGTCGGCCGCCGTGCCGGCGATCGTGGCCCCGGCGGCGCGGTAGGCCTCGTCGCCGAACGACGCCGCGTCACCGGCGCCGTGCTCGACCTGGACCGATAGGCCGGACTTCACGAGCTTCCCGGCGACCTCGGGCGTCAGCGCCACACGGTGCTCGCTGGCCGCGGTCTCTTTCGGGACCCCAATCTTCATCGACTCCTCCACTGACCGGTACAGGTACGTCGGCGGGTGGGGAACATAACGACCGCTCGATTGCTCGAACAGTCAGGCGCCGGCGAGGAGGGCCTCGACTTCCTGAGCGGGCACGGCCCCGGTGCGGCGCGACGCCTCGCGGCCCTGTTTGAACAGAATCAGCGTAGGAATCCCGCGGATGCCGAAGCGCGCGCTGGTGGCGGGATTGCGGTCGGTGTCGAGCTTCAGGACCACCACCTCGCCCATGCGCGCGCGCGCGATGTCGTCCAACACCGGCGCCATGATCTTGCAGGGGCCGCACCAGTCGGCGTAGAAATCCACGAGCACGGGCACGGTGGTGTCGGCGATGACCCGATCGAAGTTCGCGTCCGAGACGGCGAGCGGCCGGTCGAGGAGGAGCGGGCGCCCGCAATGGCCGCATTTCGGCCGATCCTGCGCGCGGGCGAGGTCGACGTGGTTCAGCGTGGCGCAGAACGGGCAGACGACCGTCGCCGCGGGCGCGGTCATCGCACCACCGCCTCGGCCTCGATCTCCACCAGCATCGCCGGATCGACGAGCCCCGACACCTCGACCATCGTCGCGGCAGGGCGGATGTCGCGGAAGAACTCCCCGTGCGCCCGGCCCACCTGCGGCCAGTCGGCGATGCGCCGCAGGTAGATCCGGGTGCGCACGACGTCCTGGAGCGTGGCCCCCGCCGTCACGAGCGCCCGCTCCACGTTGCGGATCGCCTGCACGGTCTGCGCGTAGGCGTCCCCGTTCCCGACGATACGCCCATCGTCGCCCGTTGCGGTCGATCCCGCGACGTGGACGACGTTGCCGATCCGCACCGCGCGCGAGTAGCCGACTACGGGCTCCCACGGCGTGCCGCTCGAGAAGTTGGTCCGCTCGACGCTCATATCCCTTCCTTGGAAACTAACTCGCGGGGTACGTCACGCGACCCTCCGGCCCGACGCGGGCGTGGAGCGTAAGAGCGTGCGGCTCGGAGCGTCCCTCTCCCATGATGTGCCGCACGGCGATCCCCCGCGCGACGAGGGCATCGGCGAGCAGCT
>JBGPIJ010000324.1:0-2893 GCA_041484865.1 Gemmatimonadota bacterium | reverse complement strand
CCTGCTCGCCGAAGACGACGTGCAGGAGGGACACAACCGCGACGGCGACGGTCGACGCCACCCCGCCGCGCGTGAGAAAGCTCAGGACGCGGGGCAGCGCGGCGAACCACGCATGGAACATCTGCGCCACGGTATCCTGGGCCACGTAGCCGAGCAGGATCGACGCGACCGTGATGCCGAGCTGCGCCGCTGAGAGCTGGCGAGACAGGTCTTGCAGCGCCTTTTGCACCGTCTTAGCCTTCCGATCGCCGCGGCGGGCCAGCGCTTCGATGCGGGTGCGGCGCGTCGCGACCAGCGCGAACTCCGCCGTCACGAAAAACGCGTTCGCCGCGACCAGGAAGATCACGGCGAGGAGGCGGAGCATCAGCGACTCAACGTCCGGCGCGGGCATGCGGCTCGCGCAAACCTAGCCGGTGCTCACTCGACTTCAAGCACCACCCTACGACAGTCTGGCGGCGCGCCTGGCGGCGCGCGGGCTCAGCGACGCCAACACGGCGGCGGCGGTGCGGGCCGTGGTGGAGGACGTGCGCGCCGCGGGTGATCGCGCCGTGCAAGAGCACGCCAGGCGGCTCGACGGGGTGGATCTGGCTCCGGAGGAGTGGGAGGTGTCCGGGGCCAGGTGTCAGGAGGCGCTGGCGCGCCTGGCCGCGCCATTACGCGCGGCGCTCGAGACCGCCGTCGCGCGCGTGCGCGCGTACCACGAGCGCCAGGTGGGCGGGGGCTTCCTCGAGCGTGATGCCCAAGGCAACACGCTGGGCATGCGCGTGCTGCCGCTCGACCGCGTGGGCGTGTATGTCCCCGGCGGCAAGGCGTCGTATCCCTCGACCGTCATCATGAACGTCGTCCCCGCGGTGGTCGCCGGGGTGGCGGACGTCGTCATGGTGACGCCGCCCGGCGGCATGAGCGACGTGGTGCTCGCCGCCGCGGCGCTCGCCGGAGTGCACCGCCTGTTCCGCATCGGCGGTCCCCAGGCGATCGCGGCGCTCGCGTTCGGGACGAAGACGGTGCCGGCGGTCGACAAGATCGTGGGCCCGGGCAACCGCTTCGTGACCGAGGCGACGCGGCAGGTGGCGGGCGCGGTGGGGATCGACCTGCTGGCGGGGCCGACGGAGGTGCTGATCATCGCCGATACGTCGGCGGACGTGCGCTACGTCGCCGCCGATATGATCGCGCAGGCGGAGCACGACGAGGACGCAGCGGCGTGGTGCGTCACGACCGATCCCGGGCTGCCGGCCCGGCTCGAAGCGGAGCTGGAGCGCCGGGTCGCCCGTACGCAGCGCGCCGAGATCGTGCGACGCGCGCTCAGCGCGCACGGCGTGGTGGTCGTGGTGCCGGACCTGGACGCCGCAGTGGAAGTCGCGAACCGCCGCGCGCCCGAGCACCTCGAGCTGCTGGTGGACGACCCATGGCCCGTCGCGAACCGGATCCGTCATGCGGGCGCGGTGTTTGCCGGGCCGACCAGCCCGGAGCCCGTGGGGGACTATCTCGCCGGGCCGTCGCACGTGTTGCCCACCGGCGGTACGGCGCGCTTTGCTTCGCCTCTCGGGGTATATGATTTCGTGAAGCGCACCAGCATCATCTGCTACTCCGCGGCCCGTCTCGCGGAGGACGCAGCGCGGATCATCGCGCTGGCGGAGGCCGAAGGCTTGTTCGGGCACGCCGAGGCGATCCGCGTGCGAGGGGAACGGGGAAGGGGGACGGGGGAAGCGTGACCACCCTTCCCGTCGAAGTACAGTGCGCGCATCGGGCGCCGCTCCGGGTCGAGGACCGGCGACGCTTGACGCTCGTTCTCGCGCTCAGCGCGGCCGTGCTCGGCGCGGAAGCGATCGGCGGGTATCTGTCCCACTCGCTGGCGCTGCTCGCCGACGCGGGTCACATGCTCGCCGACGTGGGCGCGCTCGGGCTCGCGCTCTGGGTCTCCCACGTCGCGCATCGGCCCGCCACCCCCGAACGCTCCTTCGGCCTGTTACGGCTCGAGATCGTCGCGGCGCTCGTGAACGGCGCGTTCTTGATCGCGATCGCCCTCGGCATCGCGTTCGAGGCCTACCGGCGGCTGCGTATGCCGGGCGAGGTCCACTCCGGGTTGATGCTCGCCGTGGCGACGGTCGGCGTTGCGGCCAATGTCGTGGGGGTGGTCGTCCTGCATCACGGTCACGAGCACTCACTGAACCAACGCGGCGCTTACCTCCACGTGCTGAGCGACGCCCTCGGCTCGCTCGGCGCGATGGTCGCGGCCATCGTCATCATGATTACCGGAGGCACGATCGCCGATCCGGTCGTGTCGATTCTGATCGCGATTCTGATCCTGCAGGGCGCCTGGCAGCTCAGCCGGGAGAGCGTCGACATCCTGCTCGAAGCCACGCCGGGCCACATTTCGCTGCCCCTGGTGCACGAGCGTATTGCATCGCTGCCGGGGGTCACGTCGGTACACGACTTGCATGTGTGGACCGTGACGAGCGGTGTGGTCGCGATGAGCGGCCATCTCGTCGTGCAGAACCCGGCCGACAACCAGCGCATCCTCGAGGCGGTGCAGGGCCGGATGGGGCAGCTCGGGATTCACCACGTCACGGTGCAGATGGAGAAGGACCCGACTTGTGATTAAGGCGGTAACGGCCGGTACAGGGCGGGAGCAGGCGGTAGACGACACTACCGCCCCATACCGGCTTGTCCCGCCCGTTCCCCCCGTGTATACTGCGCCCCTCGAATCAGCCACCCTCTAGGACGCGCCTCCCTTGCAGCTCCGCAATATCGCCATCATCGCGCACGTCGATCACGGCAAAACCACCCTCGTCGATCAGATGCTGCGGCAGTCGGGCATGTTTCACGCGAGCGAGCTGCGCGGCGACCGCATCCTGGATACCAACGACCTGGAACGGGAGCGCGGCATCACCAT
>JBGPIJ010000323.1:0-2905 GCA_041484865.1 Gemmatimonadota bacterium | reverse complement strand
GCCATCTCCCTCGCTGCAGTTCGACCAGCGCGGCTGGCAAGCGGGTTGCACCGTTGGGTGCTCCGACGACACTCCTCTGCCGCGAGGGCGTGCCGCACGGTGATTGCCCGGCACTCCGCCGGAGGAGGCTGCGATGGACGAGCGCACCGAGGAACGACGCCGCATGGTGGAAACGCAGCTCGTGGCGCGCGGGATCCGCGAGCCGCGGGTGATCGCCGCCATGCGAGCGGTGCCGCGGGAGGCGTTCATCGCCGGCGAGCTCGCCGAGTTCGCCTACGAGGACGCGCCGCTCCCGATCGAGACCGGCCAGACGATCTCGCAGCCCTACATCGTCGCGCTGATGATCGAGGCCCTCGAACTCGAGCCGACGGATCGCGTCCTCGAGATCGGTACGGGATCGGGCTACGCGGCCGCCGTCCTCAGCCGCGTCGTGGACGAGGTATACACCGTCGAGCGCCACGCGGAGCTCGTCACGGCGGCGGAGCGCCGGCTGCGGTTGCTGGGCTACACGAACGTGCACGTGCTGCACGGCGACGGGACGCGCGGATGGGCCGCGCACGCCCCCTACGACGCGATTAGCGTCGCGGCCGGCGGTCCGGAGGTCCCGCGGCCTCTGCTCGAGCAACTGGCCGTCGGCGGCCGTCTCATCATCCCGGTCGGGGCGACGCCGCGCGCGCAACAGCTGGTGCGCGTACGGCGCGACGCGGACGGGTACAGGCGCGAAGACCTCGGCGACGTCCGCTTCGTGCCTCTGGTCGGCGCCGAGGGATGGCACGAGGCGGGGCCGGGACCGGTTCGGCAAGTCCTGCGCCCCAGCGCGAGCCGTCCGGAGATCGTGACCAAGCTCGTGCGCGAAGCGGCCGAGCCGCTCGGCGACATCGAGGGCGATGCACTCGATGCTCTCCTCGAGCGCATCGGCGACGCACGCGTCGTCCTTCTCGGCGAGGCGACGCACGGGACCTCCGAGTTCTACCGCATGCGGGCGCGGATCACCCGCGAGCTGATCCTCCGCCGCGGCTTCACCGTGGTCGCCGTCGAGGCCGATTGGCCCGACGCCGCGCGCGTCGACCACTACGTGCGCCACGTCGATGCGCCGCCAGCCCCGTGGAAGGCGTTCACGCGCTTCCCCACCTGGATGTGGCGCAACCGCGAGGTCGAGCAGTTCGTGCAGTGGCTGCGCGCCCACAACGGCGACGTCCGAGCGCCTGAGCGGCGCGTGGGCTTCTACGGTCTCGACCTCTACAGCCTCTACACCTCGATCGCCGCCGTGCTGCACTACCTGGAGAGCGTCGATCCCGCGACCGCCAAGGTCGCGCGCCAGCGCTACGGCCTGCTGACGCCGTGGCAGAGCGACCCGGCGGCGTATGGCCGCGCCGTCGTGACCCACGGCTACCGCAGCTGCGAGCCGCAAGTGGTAGCGATGCTGCGCGACATGCTCGACAAACGCATCGAGTACCAGCTCCGCGACGGCGAGCGCTATCTCGACGCGCTGCAAAACACCCGCCTGGTCTCCAACGCCGAGCGCTACTACCGCACCATGTACTACGGCTCGCGCGAGTCGTGGAACCTCCGCGATCAGCACATGTTCGAGACGCTGCAGGTGCTGCTGGCGTTCCGCGGACCCGACACCAAGGCCGTCGTGTGGGAGCACAACTCCCACGTCGGCAACGCCGCGGCCACCGAGATGGGCGTGCGCGGCGAGCTGAACGTCGGGCAGCTCGCCCGCGGCGCCTTCGGGGACGCCGCCTATCTCGTGGGCTTCGGCACCGATCGCGGCACCGTCGCCGCAGCGAGCGACTGGGACGGCCCGATGGAGGTGAAGCACGTGCGGCCGGCGCATCCGGGGAGCTACGAGTGGCTCTGCCACGAGGCGGCGGTCGACGCCTTCCTCCTAGCCTTGCGCCACCCGCGCCGCGCCGAGGTCCGCGAGGAGCTCACGCCCGGCCGTCTCGAGCGCGCCATCGGCGTCGTGTACCGGCCGGAGACGGAGCTCGCGAGCCACTACTTCCAGGCCGTGCTGCCGGTGCAGTTCGACGAATACGTGTGGTTCGACGAGACCCGCGCGGTGACGCCGCTCGGCGGCGCCGAAGTGCACGGCGTGCCGGAGACGTACCCCTTCGGGCTGTAGTGGAGGGCGATCGTGCCGGTGGCTGAATCAGACGGTGGACGCACGAGTAGCGGGGAGGGATCGCTCCTGCCGCTCGCCGAGATCGCCAGCGCCCAGACCCGACTGCGCTGGATGCGCCAGGAGCTCATCTGGCCCAACGGGCTGCGTTACCTCTGGACCGACGCGTTCGGCGTCGTGCTCCTGATCTCCCTCTTCCACGCCCTCGGCGACGACCGCTACCTGGCCGAGGCCGAGTGGGTGGTGAGCGAGGTCGAACGCGTCCTCGGGCGCCCGCGGGGCATCCGCATCGGCGAGGAGCCCGACCGCGACGGGCAGTACTTCCACTACCTGGCGATGTGGATCTACGCCCTCGATCGCCTCGGCGAGGTGAAACCCGAGTACCGCGAGCGCGCCGTCGCCCTCGTCCAGGCGATTCATCCTCGCTTCGTCGTGCCCGGCGTCGGGGTCCTGTGGAAGATGCGGGAGGACCTGAGCGGTGTCTATCCGGGCTTCGGCCTCGGCGCGCTCGACGCCTTCCATGGGTACGTGGTGTACCGCCGGCTGGCACCCGACGCGCTCGCGCGCGAGATCGCCGAGATGCACACGCTGGTGGAGCGGAGCTATCGCGACCTGGTGATCACGCAGGACTTGGGCCTCGGGATGATGCTATGGATGACGCACTTCTTCCCTGACGAGGGCTGGGCGATGACACAACGTGAGCGCTGCCTGGCGATGCTTGATGAGATGTGGATGGAGCCAGGCTATTTCTGCCGCGAGCCGCAGCACCAGGATGTCAAG
>JBGPIJ010000322.1:0-2933 GCA_041484865.1 Gemmatimonadota bacterium | reverse complement strand
CCTTAACACAGAATCGAGCCGTCGGGCAAGAAATGCGCGGGTCGACCCCGGCGCTGGACGGCTGGGGGTCCGAAAGGTCGACCCGACCACGAGCGCACCCGCCAGGCGACGCGGTCCTCTCGGAGCGGGCTCTCTCGACGTGTTGTCGACCTGCGGACCCTCCCATATAAGGTGCCGAGCCGCAGGGGAAACCCGGCCCGGGGAGGGACCGCCATGGCAGTGGATCCAAAGGACGTGGATCCGAATCTCGTCACCTTGTTCAGCTATTACCGCGACGCGGAGATCCGCGGCGCGACGCTGCTCCTGAAGCTGATGCAGCGCCTCGATGACGGAGACGCGCAGGTCAAGCTCTCCAAGCACCTCGAGGAGGAGACGCACCACGCGTGGCTCTGGACCAAGCGCATCACGGACTTGGGCGGCGTCCCGGTCAAGGTGGACGACGGCTACCAGCGGCGCATCGGGCTCGAGGTCGGCGTGCCGAAGAGCTTCGAGCAGCTCTTCGCCCTGACGGTCGTCGTCGAGGAGCGCGCCCTGCGCCGCTACCTCGCCCACGCCGCCTCGCCGTCGGTCGACCCCGAGACCCGCGCCGTCCTGCACGCGGTCACGAAGGACGAGAAGTGGCACATCACCTGGATGGAGAACAAGCTGCGGGAGATGGCGGGCCCCGACGGCGAGGAGCGCGTGGCGGCGCTCCTCGCGCGCTATCGCGAGGTCGACCGCCGCGTCTTCGCCGCGCTGGAAGCCAAGGAGCGCGAGACGTTCGGCTTCTCGATCTCCGACGCCGGCGCATCGTAGCGCCCCCGGGCTTGGCGGACTCGGCACCCGCCGCGCCCGCGCGCGTGAGGCGCCGCCGGTCACGCGCCCGCCGGCTGCGGGATCGGCTCGAGTACGCCGCCTTCCTCACGGTCTACGGTCTGCTCGCGGTCCTGCCCCTCGCGGCGGCGATGCGGCTCGCCGCAGCCGTGGCGGCGCTCGTCATCCGGCTCGACCGCCACCACCGCCGCATCGGTCTCGTCAACCTCGCGATCGCGTTTCCGGAGCGCACCGCGGCCGAGCGGCGCGCCATTCTCCTCGCGAGCTACCGTAACCTCGGGCGGATGGCCGCGGAGTGCGCCCACCTCGCGGGTCTCACGCTCGCGAACGTGCGCACCGTCGTCGGCTTCGAGAACGAGGCGTACTGGGCGCGCGAGCTGCCGCGCCAGCTCGCTACGAGCGGCATCCTCGTGCTGACGGGACACTTCGGCAACTGGGAGCTTTTCGCCTACGCCCACGGCCTCCTCGGGCACCCCGTCCACCTCGTGCACCAGACGATCAAGAACCCGCTGATCGACGCCTTCGTGGAGCGCATGCGCGCGCGTGCCGGCACGCGCATGCTCCGCAAGTACGGCGCGGCGCGCGGCGTCCTGCGCGCCCTCGAGAAGCGCAGCCTCATGGTGCTGCCCCTCGACCAGAACGCGTCGCGGCGCACCGGGGTGTTCGTCGACTTCTTCGGCCGGCCGGCGAGCACCAACGCCGGCTTCGCGCGTGTCGCGGCGCGCACGGGCGTGCCGGTCTACCCGGCGTTCCTGGTGCGCCAGGGCACCGGCCCGCACCACCGCATAGTGATCTTGCCTCGGGTGCCGTTTGCGAGTATGGCGGACCGCGATCAGGCGGCGCGCGCGTTTACACAGCGCTGCACGGCCGTGCTCGAGGACATGATCCGCCGGCATCCCGATCACTGGCTATGGACGCACAAGCGGTGGCGGACCCGGCCGCTCGGTGAACCGGAGCTCTACAGAGTCTGAGGAGGGAAATCGATGGCAACCAAGACGCGAGCCAAAGGGGCCCGGGCGGCCGGCCGACGGAGCAAACCGGCGGCGCGCAAGCAAGCCGTCAAGCGCGGCAAGGCGCCGGCGCGAGCGGCCGGGCGGGCGAAGGCCGGCACCGCTGCCAAGACGCGGTCCACGGCCCGCGCGCGCAAGCCTCCCGCCCGGGCGGGCGCCCAGCGCAAGAGGGCCGCGCGCGCCGCGGCACCGCCGGCGGCCGCCAGCGCGGCGAGCCGCGAGCTCGCCGCCCTGAAGGTGCGCTTCCAGCGCGAGAAGGCCGCGTTCGAGAAGCGCCTCACGGAGAGCGTGCGCGAGATCGGCCAGCTCCGCCACCACGAGGCCCGCGCCGCCCAGCTCGAGCGCCAGCTGAAGGAGCGCGACGAGACGATCGGCCAGCTCCGCAGCCAGCTGAGCGAGCTGCGCACCCGCGAGCTCGCGCCACCGGAGGACGAGGAGGTACAGCCGTCGCTCGCGCTCGGCGAGCGTGGGACGCGGGACCTCGACTTCGACGAGGACGTCGAGCCCGGGGACGAGGACGACGATTTAGTCTGAAGGCCCCCGCGCGCCCGCAACGCAGTCGCTGCGCGGCCGTAATCAAAGCATCGCGCAGGTGCGCTCGAGCAGCGGGCGGAAGTCGCCGACGAAGCCGACGTCGGCGGTGCGGAAGATGTCGGCCTCGGCGGCGAGATTGAGCGCCACGATCGTGCGGGCCCCCTGGATGCCGATGGTGTGGTTCGGAGCCCCGCGTACCCCGACCGCGACGTAGAGCTCGGGCGCGATGATCCGGCCGGTGAGCCCGATCTGCAGCAGGCGGGGCAACCAGCCGCGGTCGGTGACGCGGCGGGTGGCTCCGATCGCGGCATCGAAGAGAGCGGCGAAGCGCTGCACCAGCGGCAGTGCCTCCGGGCCGCCGATGCCGACGCCGACCCCGACCACCGCGGGCGCACCCTCCAGGCGGCGCCAGCTCGAGTCGGCCTCGACGACCGACTCTCTGAGCACGGTGCCGCGCGGCGCCGCGAGCGAGAGCGTGACCTGCTCGAGGCGCAGCGGTCGCGCCGGATCCGGCCGCGGCGGCGCGAACGTGCCGGGCCGGACGCTCGCGAGCTGCGGTGTGGTGCGGGACCAGAT
>JBGPIJ010000321.1:0-2957 GCA_041484865.1 Gemmatimonadota bacterium | reverse complement strand
TGTCCGTCGGGAGGAAGGTGGACGAGACCCTGCGCCTGTTGCAGGCATACCAGTACACCAAGTCTCACGCCGGCGAGGTGTGCCCTGCGGAGTGGGAGCCCGGCAAGGAGACGATGAAATCCGACCCGGGCGGGTTGAAGGATTACGCGCGCAAGGTGCACGCGTAGCCGATCGGTCCTTCCATGGAGCGGAGGCAGCCTCGACCCTCGGGATGCCTTCTCCTCCAATTCCCCACGTCGTGCTCGATCTGGCCGCTCTGGTTCGTCGCGCTCGCCTTCTACCACAACCGGCGCGCGGGCGGCCTCTTCGTGCTCGGTCTGGTGGTGAACGCGCTCCTCGGTCTCTGAGCGCGCTACCGCACCAGCGGGAAGAGCGCGACGCGCAGGCGCGCGCAGCCGAATGGGACGAGGGTGAGCGCCTCGGGCGGCGTCGCGGGCGAGAGACCGGTCTCCGGAATGTCGTCGCTCACGCCGTCGCGGAGCGTCCACCCGGGAATGCGCTTGCCCTCGACGCCGAGAGCGATGGGCGCGCCGTCGCGGGCCCAGGGCTGGCAGCCGGCCGGGCGCTCGAGCACACGCACCGACCGCTCGGGCGCCGCGGGATCGAGCCGCAGGCCGTAGTTCCAGGGTGTGGTCGGATGGACCTCGTAGTCGGCGTAGGGATCGACCCCGCCGACCTTGCGCCAGTCCTCTCCGAGGCCGAGCGCATACACCAGGGGACCGCGCTCGACGCCGACCGCTCCCCGCTCCCGCCGCGACAGGCGCACCGGCATCGGCAGGCGCACGACCAGCTGGTCGCCGTCCTGCCAGGCACGGGTGATGGTGACGACGCCCGCGTCGCATGGAATCTCCTCGCCGTTCACCGCGATCGCCGGCGCGGTCGCCCAGGCGGGGATGCGGATCGCCAGCGGAAAGCGCACCGCGTGCGGCGCGCGCACGATGAAGCACACCTCGTCGCTGAAGGGGTAGCTCGTCTCCTCGCAGATCGTGACCCGCTGGCCGTCGCCGACCGCCGCCGTGACCTCGCACGGCGCGAGTAGCATCGCCGCGAGCCCACCCTCCGGAGTGGCGAGCCAGAGATGATTCACGAGCTCCGGCCAGGCGATGTGGAAGTTGGCGGCGCAGCAGCCGTAGCCGGGGGCGATCCCGAACAGGAGGTCCGTCCCGTGGTGCACCCAGAAGCGATGCGGGCCGGGCGTGCACGCCACCTGGTTCGGGAGCTGAAAGTACTGGTGCCCGCGGTGATCGGGCGAGAGCATGGCCGGCAAGGCATTGTAGGCGATGCGCTCGATGGCATCGGCGAGCCACGGCTCGCCCGTGATCGGGAGGACGCTCTCGAAGCTCGCGAGCAGCTCGACGACCGTGCAGAGCTCCGTGCCCTGCGTCGAGCCGCGGCCGTGCAGCGACTCGTCACTCGAGAACGTGCCCTGAATCTGTCCGTGAAACTCGAGCGTCCGCTCCCATCCGCGGCGCAAGACAGCGAGCAAGCGCGGGTCGCGCGCGCGCTGGAAGTACACCGCGGGCTCCTTCAGGCCCATGGCGCGGTTCACCCCATGCGCGAGCTCGAAGGCCTCGCTCGGCGCTCCGGCAGCGCCGAGCTCGCCCACCCAGTCGCTGGTTTGGCGATGGAGGAGATCGGCGAGCTCGAGGAGAAAAGCGTCGCCGGTCCGGTTGTAGAGCCAGAGAGCGGCGGCGAGCCCGTCGCCGCCGCGCGGCTTCCCCCACCCTTCGAGCGGGCGCGCCGGCAGGGTCGCCAGCTGATGGCGGAAGTAGCGGCGCAGGAACGGCAGCACGCGGGCGTCGGCCGTCGCGTCGTAGTGCAGACGGACCGCGTCCAGCATCGGCATGCGCGGCCACCAGTCGTCGTTGTCGGCCGGGCCGAAGAAGCCGTCGTCGCGTTGGCTCGCGAGCGACCAGTCGATCCAGGCGGTGGCACGGCGGATCAGTCGCGCGTCCCCGAGCGCGTGGGCGAGCGCCGTGAGACCGCGCGCGTAGTAGGGTCCGCGCTCCCAGTTCTCACCCGAGCCGCCGAGCCAGCCGCTCTCCGCGCCCACGTCCGGCCAGATCTCCATCATGTGACCGGTGAGCCCTTCGGCCGCGAGGCGCAGCTGCTCGTGCAGCCAGCCGCGCGCCTGGATGCTCCCGACGGGGAGGCGCGCAAGCGCGTTCGGCGCGAGTGGCGGCCGATTCCAGTTGCTCATGGCCCGTGTGCTCCGTGTGAGTCCGGTCGCGAACGCCGGCAATCGCCGCTGAGATCGCATCGCACGCGGTCGCCCGTCAACCCACGCGCGCTCGAGTTCCGGGGGGCACCCGCTGCCGGGCGCTGTCCGGTGCTTTCCGGCCATGGTAGCGTCGCTCCGATGGGCCTCGAGCGAGTGCGCATCGTCCTCGTCCACCCGCAGCACGCGGGCAACGTCGGCGCGGCGGCACGAGCGATGAAGAACATGGGCCTCGAGCGGCTCGTCCTGGTCGCACCGCAACGCTGGAACGCGGAACAGGCGGCGACGATGGCGGTGCACGCGGCCGACGTGCTCGCCCGCCTGCGCCGGGTCGAGAGCCTCGCCGCGGCCGTTGCGGACTGCGGCCTGGTCGTAGGGACGAGCGGCCGCGCCACGGTGGCGCAGCTCGGCGCCCTCTCCCCACGCGCACTCGCCCCCGAGATCGTCGCGGCGAGCGTCGCGAACGACGTCGCCGTCGTCTTCGGCCCCGAGGACCATGGGCTCTCGAACGACGAGCTGGCGCGCTGCCAGCGTGTCGTGGCGATCCCGACGGCCGCGGCCTACGGCTCGCTCAACCTCGCACAGGCGGTGCTGGTGTGCGCCTACGAGCTCATGCTCGCGGACGCAGTCGCCGCCGCCACACCCGCTCGCACCGCACCCACGGGTGCCGCCGCTCCTGCCGGTGTCGCGCGGACGCTCGCCACGAGCGAGCGCCTCGAGCTCATGTACGCGAAGCTCG
>JBGPIJ010000320.1:0-2960 GCA_041484865.1 Gemmatimonadota bacterium | reverse complement strand
GCTCATCATCGACGACCTGCGGCTCGAAGCGGGAGCGGGCGCCACGGCCGCGGCGGTTCCCGCGCCCCCGGACTGGGTGACGCCCCGTCTGCATCTCCCGTCGCCACCCCACTTCGACGTCCAGGCGGACGACACCAGCGTGCGGGTCTCGTGGGAGGGACGCGCGATCGACGTGCAGACATCCCGCAGAGGAGGGCCGCATCGGTGGCGCCGGACCCTCGTCGTGGAGCCGACGCATGTCGCGGTCCGTGACACGGTCGAGAATCCGAGCGCCGCCGTCATCGGGCTGCACGTGCGGCACGCCGTTTCGACGGACGCCGCGTGGGTCCATCTCGGTGGTCGCCCGGATTTCGATGTCACGGACGCCTACGACCCGTGGAACCCGACGGTCTTCACGCCCGTCGATCACGGCGGGCTCGGGCTGGTGGCGGAAGACGACGTGTTCCGCCAGCAAGTGCGCGTCGATTTCGACGCGGCGGCCAGCACCGTCGGACTGCGGACGGACTCGTTGTGCCTCGGGCCGGGGGACAGCGTCACGATGGTCTGGAGCATCTACCCCACGCGGACGGACAGCTACTGGGACTTCATCAACGTCGTGCGCCGGGACTGGGGCGTCAACCGCACCGTCCCGGGTTCGTACCTCTGGTTCACGCCCGATCAGATCCTCGCGACGGCGGAGGACCGGCTCGCGACGGCCCTCGAGCGGCAGCGCGTGGCGATCGCCAGCATGTCGGGCGGCTGGGTCGATCCGAAGCGTCCGGAGCGGCCGCCGCTCATCGGCTTCGGGACGTACGTCATGGACCAGGCGTTTGCCGACTACCGCAACCGCATCCGCGCCGCCATCCAGAAGCTCAAGAAAGCCCGCCCCTCGATGAAGGTGCTGCTCTACTTCGACGCCCAGCGCGACAGCTCGCCCGGTGCTCCGGAGCGCTACGCGGACAGCCTGCTCATCGGGCCCGGCGGACGCCCGGAGCGCACCGACTGGGGCGGGCGCTTCACGTCCGCCTGGGGAATGGTGCCGACCGCCGACAACAGCTTCGGCCGAGCCCTGCGTGACGTGGCGCGCGCGATGCGGGAGCTCGGCGCCGACGGCCTCTACTGGGACGAGATGAGCGGGGTCGACTACCTCCTGCCGCGCGCCACGACCAAGACGTGGGATCAGCGGAGCTGCACGCTGGCCGACCAGGGAGAGGTCGAGGACAGAATCGGGCTCGTGAATCTCTTGAGCGAGGCGGTGAAGCTCTCGTACGCGAGCGAGGGGTTCGTGCTCGGCAACGGTCCGCCGACCACGCGCGCCTTCCAGGAGCGTCCGTACATGCGCATGGTGGAGGCGCAGCACAACAGCGCCTGGGGGGCGTTCGCGCACCTGAGCACGCCGCTCGGTTACATCGGCGCCGCGAGGAATTGGGACCTGATCGTGGAGAAGATCGAGGAAGGACTGCTGGTCGCCGGCACCAATCTCGACGCCGAGTACGAGCTGCCCGCGCGGATGTTCCCCTTCACCCCGGAGTACCTCCAACCGGGAACGCTCCGCGGAACCGAGCGCATCATCACCACGCGCAGCGGCACGCACGGGTGGCGCGGCCGCAGCGGCACGGTGCGGGCCCTGCGGTACGATGCGTCGGGTCAGGTACACGATGCTCCGTGGCACGTGAAGCGTCGCCGCGAGGGTGTGTTCGTGCACGTGCGCCTGGCTGCGGGCGAGGCGGCCGTCATCGAACGCGAGGAGTGAGAGCCGGCCGTCGTCGGGCGCGAGGAGTGAGCGGCGGCCGATCATCGCACCTCGCGCGCGGGCATGCCGACGTACACCCGCTCCCCGGCCAGCGGCGCCACCGCGATGCAGCCGGCGCCGAGCACGGCCCAAGGGCCGATCGTGGTGCCGGGGATCGCGACCGCCCCCGTTCCGAGCTCCGCTCCCTTTCCGAGCGAGACGTTTCCCGACAGGTGAACGTCCGGATGGAGCGTCACGAAGTCGTCGAGCACGTCGTCGTGCGCGACCTGGCAATGCAGGTTGATGGTGGCGAAGCGACCGACGCGCACGTTGACGGTGAGGATCGCGCCCGCCCCCACGTAGCTGCCCTCGCCGATCTGCACGTTCGGCCCGATCGCGGCGCCCGGGTGGATCACGGTCGCCCACGGCAGTCCGAGATCGGCCAGGCGCGCCACGACCGAGCACTTCGTGTGCGGCAAGCCGATTCCCAGCACCAGGCGCACCGCGCCCGCGCCGGCGTGCGCGGCGACGGCGTCGAGCCCTCCGACGACGTCGCCGAGTCCCGAAGAAAGCGGGCCCGGCGGCAGCGCATCATCGAAGAAGAGCAGCTCGCAGCGCTCGCTGCGTGCGGCCGTCTCGAGTCGCAGCGACCAGGCGACCTCCTGCGCGTGGCCCGCCGCACCGATCACGAGGTAGCGCATCGCTCTCGTCCTTTCTCTCGCTCACAGCCGAGAAACTCCGGCATCGTCGCGTGGCCGGGCGCCCGGATGCCCTCGAGGCGCAGCACCGCGACGAACGTTCGCCAGAGGATCCGGAGGTCGAGAAAGAGACTCCACCGATCGACGTACCGGACGTCGAGCGCGAACTTCTCCTCCCACGACAGTGCATTGCGCCCGCTCACCTGCGCGAGCCCGGTGATGCCGGGCCACACCTCGTGACGGCGGGCCTGCTCGGGCGAATACCGGCCCAGGTACGCGGGCAGAAGCGGCCGGGGGCCGACGAGCGCCATGTCCCCCCGCAGCACGTTCCACAGCTGCGGCAGTTCGTCGAGGCTCGATGCGCGCAGCCAGCGCCCGAGGCCGGTGAGCCGCTCGCCGTCGCGCAGCGGGCCGCCGTCGCGCCCCGGCAGCGGCCGCATGGTGCGGAGCTTGAGCAACGTGAAGGGCCGACCGTGCAGGCCCGCGCGCACCTGCCGATACAGCACCGGCCGTCCCATTATCGTTCGGATCGCGAGCGCGGCGAGCGCCAG
>JBGPIJ010000319.1:0-2982 GCA_041484865.1 Gemmatimonadota bacterium | reverse complement strand
GGCTGCGCAAGAAGCTGGACGCTCCGGGACTGCCGCCGCTGATCCACACACGCCGCGGCGCGGGCTACGTCCTGGGCGACGCACCACCCGAAGCAGGAAGCTGAGATGACCGCCGCCCCCCGTCGGCGCATGGTGCACGATTCGATTCGCGTGCGCCTCGCCCTGTGGCACACCCTCACCGTTGCGGCGCTGCTCGGCACCTTCGCGGTGGGCGCGCGGATCTTCCTCGTGCGCACCATCGGAGCGCGCGCCGATCAGGCCCTGGCCGACATGGCGCATGGATTCGTCGACGTGTGGAATGGAGTGCGCGCGCAGAACGACGTCAGCGCGAGTGTATCCGCGGCAGCGGCCGCGGCCGAGTTCCGCGAGCGCGACCGGCGCATCGCCGTGTTCGACGGCGCCGGCCGGCTCATCGCGATATCGGACACGACGGGGCGCTGGCGCGCGTTGTCGCGACACGCGCTGTCGGACCTCCAGCGCGGTCCGGTCGCGGCACTGCTGCAACGCGCCACGCCCGGGATCCTGCTCTTTGCGACGCTCGATCCGGGCAGAGAGCATAGGGCGCCCGTTCGCGCGCTGGCGATGGGCGTCGCGGTCGGCGGACAACCGTTCACGGTCCTCGCGCGTCGGTCGCTGCACGCGGAGGAGGAGGCGACCGAGTCCTTCGCCACGGCGGTCATGGTGGCGATCCCGCTCGTACTGCTCCTCGCGGGGCTCGGCGGCTATCTGCTCGCGCGCACCAGTCTCGCCCCGGTTGTGGCGATGGGCCTTCAGGCCCAGCGCATCAGCGCGAGCAACCTCCACGAGCGCCTGCCCGTCAAGAACCCTCGTGACGAGTTGGGCAGACTCTCCGAAGTGCTCAACGGGCTCCTCGCCAGACTCGAGCACTCGTTCGAGCAGCAGCGACAGTTCATGGCGGATGCCTCGCACGAGCTGCGCACACCGGTCGCCGCGCTCTCGAGCGTCGCGGACGTCGCGCTCGCGCGGGCGGACCGCGACCCGGCCGAGCTGCGCGAGGCGCTCGACGTGGTGCGAGGCGAGGGACGCCGCCTCGGCCGATTGGTGGACGACCTGATGCTGCTCGCGCGCGTGGATGCCGGGGAGCTGCCGGTCCGTCGGGAGCCGCTCTTTCTCGAGGAGCTGCTCCAGGACAGCGCGCGGGCGGCACGCGGGCTCGCGGCGGCGCGCGGCGTCACCCTGCTCGCGCCGCCGGCCGAGGAAGCCCCGTTCGTGGGAGACGCCGACCTGCTGCGCCGCCTGGTGATGATCCTGCTCGACAATGCGATCAAGTACACGCCGCCCGGCGGGGAGGTGCGGCTGTCGCTGGACCAGGACGGTGCCGGCGAGAGCTATCGTATCAGCGTCGAAGACAGCGGTCCTGGGATCCCTCCATGGGCGGCGGAGCGGATCTTCGAGCGCTTCTTCCGTGTGGATGAGTCGCGCACGCGTCCGGCGGAAGGCGACGGCGGGGTGTCGAGCGCAGGGCTCGGGCTCGCGATCGCCCGCTGGACCGCCGAAGCGCACGGCGGAACCGTGCGGCTCGTAGCGAGCGGGCCGAAGGGATCCCGCTTCGTGGTCACATTACCGGTGCCGAGTGCCGCCAGGGCGCCACGGTAAGCCGGGATCTCCGGCTATCATGCATCCATCCTTCGCGCTGCGAGGGCGAGCAGCGGCGTTCCTTGATAGCCGCTTGACGAGACTGGCGCAGCTTCGGCCCATCTCTCAATGGAGCCGCCGATGCGTCGCGCCGCCTTGCTCGTCACCGTCACGTTGTCGCTGCCGCTGTTGCGCGTCCCCGCTCAGGAGCTCGGCCAGCGCATCCGCCTCCGGACGGACTCAGCTCCCTCACGCTGGGCGGTAGGAACTCTCATGGCACAAGACGCGGACTCGTTCCGGCTGCTCCTCGCCGGACAGGCTGCGCCCGTTTCCGTCGCACGAAGCGCGGTGACGCGCCTCGAGATCAGCCGAGGCCGGAAGCGCGCGGTGCTCGAGGGCGTTAGCGCCGGGTTCGGACTCGGCTTCATGGCTGGAGTCAACGTCGCTGGAAGAGCCGAAGGCTCACGCGGGTGTCCAAACGGCTTTTCGGGATTGTGTGCGCTCGATATGGAGGCTTACGTCTTCCAAAGCGGCGTGAAGGGCGGCGTGATCGGGAGATTGGTCGGCGCGGCGATCGGGTTCGCGGTGCGGACGGAGCGGTGGGAGGGAGTCGAGGGGGGGCGCGCACAGGTTGCATTCGATTCTCGCGGCGCGAGGCTCGCGGTCTCGATCGTGTTTTAAAACGAAGCCCGACGCGGAAGGATTTCTCTCAGCCTGGGTCAGCGCTTGGCCACGAGAGGCGTTCTGCGTGGCTGCCATGGTCAACGCGCCGCCGGTGCACGACTAGGGCTGCCGCCCTCCAACGACCGTCTGCATCTCCCGCAGCACCTCCCCGAGCTGAGACAACGCTTCGCCGTAGCGCGCCCAGTCGCCGCTCTTCTGCGCCTCGACGGCGCGCTGGTACAGCTCGCCCGCTCGGCGCGCGAGATCCGCGGCGCGCCCGGTGCCGGGACGGGCGGCGCCGCTCGGCGCGGCGGCAGCCGCGGCGGGCTCGACCGCGCCGCCGAACAGCTGTGCCAAACCGGCCTCGAGCGTCTCCTCCATCACCACCCGGTTCTGGTGGGCCACGATCACGCGCTTCATCTCGGGGATGTGCCCGCCCTCGGCCCGCAGGTAGAGCGGCTGCACGTAGATGAGCGACTCCTCGATCGGGATGACCAGCAGGTTGCCCCGGATCACCTCCGAGCCGCGCTGGTCCCACAGCGAGATCTGGCGCGAGATCTCAGTCTCCTGGTTGATGCGGTTGACGATCTGGGTGGGGCCGTAGACCAGGCTCTGTTTGGGGAAGCGATACACCACCAGCCGGCCGTAGTGCACCCCGTCGTTTCGCGCCACCATCCACGAGGCCAGGTTGTCCTTGCCACGTGGCGTGAACGGCACCATCAG
>JBGPIJ010000318.1:0-3013 GCA_041484865.1 Gemmatimonadota bacterium | reverse complement strand
CGCAGGCCAGGCTATAGAGATCGCTCCGCGCGTCCAGCTCGCGCTCGGCGCTCGCCTGCTCGGGGCTCATGTACGCGGGCGTCCCGATCGCCAGGCCGGGCTCCGTGATCGCGGCGGCCCCGGCTTCCGCGATGGCCCGCGCGATCCCGAAATCGGCGACCATGGCCTGGCCGTCCGCCAGCAGGATGTTCTCGGGCTTCACGTCCCGATGGATCACGCCCTGACGGTGCGCGTAATCCAGCGCCGCGCCCACGTGGCCCGCGATGGCGAGCGCGTCGCGCACCGACAGGGGGCGCTCGCGCGCCAGCCGATGGCGCAGCGATTCCCCCGCGACGTATGGCATGACGTAGTAGAGCGAGCCCGCTGCCTCCCCCGAATCGATCAAGGGCACGATATGGGGGTGGGTGAGGCGTGCCGCGATGCCGATTTCCCGCAGGAACCGCTCCGGGCCGAGCTGCGCCGCCAGCTCGCGCCGCAACACCTTGATCCCGACGCGTCGTTGGTGTTTGCGGTCTTCGGCGAGGTAGACCGTGGCCGTGCCCCCGCGCCCCACCTCGCGCTCGAGCACATAGTGCTCCGCGAGGGCTGCAGCGAGGGTGGTCATCGTGTCTGTCATGGGTGGGTGCGGGCGCCGGGCCCGGGGACGCGCGTCGCCTAAACTTAAACGGGCGGCTTCATCCGCGGGGGTGGTAGCGGCGGTGCACGCTGCGGAGATGATCGCGGTCCACGTGCGTGTAGATCTGCGTGGTCGCGAGGTCGGCATGGCCCAGCATTTCTTGCACGGCGCGCAGGTCCGCCCCGCCCTCGAGCAGATGGGTCGCGAAGCTGTGGCGCAGGGTGTGCGGCGTCACCCGCTTGCTGAGCCCTGCCAGACGCGCGGCCGACTTGATGATGGCCCAGGCTCCCACCCGTGAAAGGGGCGTGCCGCGCGCATTGAGGAAAAGCCGGTCGGCGCCCTTGCCGCGGTCGAGCCTGGGACGCATCTCGCGCGTATACAGCGCCACGGCGCCTCGCGCCCGCCGGCCCACGGGGATGATCCGCTGCTTCGAGCCCTTTCCCGAGACCCGGACGAGGCCATCCTCGTACAGCATGTCCTGCAGCTTCACCCCGGTGATTTCCGAGACGCGCGCCCCCGTCGCGTAGGCGAACTCGATCAGAGCCCGGTTCCGGATCGCCAGCGGCTCGACGCCGCTCGGGGCGGCGAGCAGGCGTTCGACCTCGGCGACGGTCAGCACCGCCGGGAGCGTGCGCCACCGCTTGGGAGATTCGATGCGTTCGCTTGGATCGCGGGTGGCGAGCGCTTCTCCGACCAGGAACCTGTAATACGTCCGCATCGCCGAGATCTGGCGGCGAATCGTGGCGGGCGCGAGGCCCATGTCCTTCAACGCGTAAACGAACTCCCGCAGCGCGGGCGTCGTGATCGCGTCGGGCCCGCGGGCGCCCCGCCCCGCGGCGTAGGCTGCGAGCCGGCGGATATCACGGGCGTAGTTGTCCACGGTGTGCGCGCTCGTGCCCGCTTCGAGGGCGAGGTAGTCGCGGAACCGGTCGACGAAGAAGGCGCGATCGAGCGCGGGGTCCGTGAGCGTCATCCGCGCCCCCGCCGGGCGTACTCGAGGTGCCGGGCTCGAAACGGCAGGGGCCTGGTGGCGTAGTCCTGAACGACGTCGGAGAAGAGCAAGTAGTACACGGCTAGCGCCTCAGTCTCCGCCACACGAGGGCCGCCACGGTCACCAGGACGACGAGCGCGATTGCCGCGAGCACGCGATTCGCCCGCTGGAGCTCGCGGAGCACGACGTCGATATCCTGGCCGAGCCGGACGACGAGCCATGTCAGCACCCCGTACCACAGGGTCGAGGCGAGCGCGAGCGGAGGAATGGCGCGCCAGGGCGAGAGGCCCGCGACGCCGGCGAACGGCGGCACCACCGCGCGCCACACGGGCAAGAGCCGGCTCAGGAAGATGCCGTAGGTGCCGTGGCGCTGATACGCGCGCTGGATGTGGATCATTACGGATTCCGGGAGGAGCTTACGGCCGAGTGGGCCCCGAAAGAACGCGGCGCCGTAGCGGCGCGCGAGCGCGTACACGACCGTGGCCGATGCGACGTTCGCCCCGGCGGTGAGTCCGAACACCGCCCACGCATCGAGCACGCCGCGGCCGGCGAGAAACGCGCCCAGCGCCACGACGGTGTCGGCGGGAACGACGGGGACCAGGTTCTCGAGCACGGCGAGCGCGCCGATCAACGCGTACAACAGACCGGGAGGAACGGCCTCGAGACTGTGCAGCCACTCCGTCACCGGACGCCCCCCCTAGTCTACTCCAGCACCGCCACGGCGATCGCTGCGATCCCCTCCCCTCGGCCAATGAAACCCATTCTCTCGTTCGTCTTCCCCTTCACCGAAACGGTCGAGACGCTGGCGACGAGCGCGCTTGCGAGCTTCTCCCGCATCTCGTCCGCATACGGCGCGATCAGCGGCTGCTCGGCGATGACCGAGATGTCGGCATTCACGAACTGCAACCGTTCTTCGACCACGAGAAGGTACGCCCGCTTGAGCAGGTAGATAGAGTCGGCGTTTTGCCACTGTGGATCGGAATCGGGAAACAGTGCCCCGATGTCACCGAGCCCCGCCGCGCCGAGAATGGCATCGGTGAGCGCATGAGCGACCACATCCGCGTCCGAGTGCCCACTGAGCCCGCGCGGGTGGGGAATCTCGACTCCGCCCAGGACGAGCTTGCGGCCCTCGGCGAAGCGGTGTGAGTCGTATCCGATGCCGACCCGCATTCAGACCTTGAGGATGCGGATTGCGAGGTGGGCGGCGTTCCTGGCGTTATCCACGCCGACGCACGCCACGGGGACCCCGGGGGGCACCTGCACCGTGGCGAGCAGCGCGTCGAGCCCGTTCAAGGCCCCGACGGCGAAGGGCACGCCGATCACGGGGAGATCGGTATTGGATGCCGCGAAGCCGGGGAGCGCCGCGGACAGCCCGGCTCCCGCGATCACGACCTTGAACCCGTTCT
>JBGPIJ010000317.1:0-3024 GCA_041484865.1 Gemmatimonadota bacterium | reverse complement strand
GGAATCGGCGCAGGCGGCGTGGAGTTTGCTCCGTTCCCGCGCCGGGGCCTTGGGGATCCCGCTCGAGGCGTTCACGCAGAGTGACGTCCACCTGCACGTCCCGGCGGGGGCGGTGCCCAAGGACGGCCCATCGGCCGGGATCACGATCGCGACGGCGCTCGCGTCGCTGTTGTGCCGGCGTCCGGCGCGTCACGACGTGGCGATGACGGGCGAGCTGACGCTGCGCGGGCGCGTGCTGCCGATCGGTGGCCTGAAGGAAAAGCTGACCGCGGCCGTGCGGGCCGGGGTGAAGACCGTGCTCGTACCGATGCGCAATCAGAGTGATCTCGTGGAGGTGCCCGAGGAAGTGAAGAAGCTGCTCGACATCAAACCCGTGGAGACGCTCGATCAGGTGCTCGATCTGGCGCTGCTCGCGCCGCATCCGGCGCGGCCGGTCGCCGTGCGCGTGGCCGAGACGCTCCCGCGCGAGGCGGCGCGGTGAACGAGTTCGCGACGCTCGAGGCGGCGTTCGCCCAGATTCGGGAGCGCGACGGGCGCTACCACGAGCGCGGCTACCTGTTCGTCCTCGCGGCCCTCGAGTTTGCCCAGGGGCGGCTCCCGGCCCGCCGGCACCTGAGCGGCGGGGAGCTCGCGTGGGCCTGTCGGGACTTCGCCCTCGAGCAGTTCGGGCTGCTCGCCCCGACCGTCCTCGGATACTGGCGTATCACGAGCACGGAGGACTTCGGGCGCATCGTCTTCCTGCTGATCGAAGTGGGTCTCCTGGCCAAGCAGGACAGCGATCGGCTCGAGGACTTCGAGGGTGTCTACGACTTCGGGGCAATCTTTCGGGATGGCTACCCCTGGCCCGGAGTCCAGGGTGAGCGGGCGTAGCCGGCGCGGTACCGGAGAAGGGGGTGGCGCATGGAAGCGGTCACCGAGTGGCCTGCCTGTCAGAAGTGCCAGCAGGGACTCCTGATCCCGCTGTCCGATTACGGTCGCGATGGGGCCCCGATCACCTACAAGGCCTGGGTCTGCACGAACCCGGAGTGCGGGTTCAACATTCGCATCGACAACGGCGAGATCTCTTTCGGTCGCACCGTCGGCCAGAGTTCCAAGTAGGCTGAGCGCGCTCGGCGCTCGTCCGTGAATTCCATCCCCGTTCTGTCCGCGGGCGAGGCAGCCGCCTGGGATAGCGCGGCGCGCACCCAATACCGCATCCCCAGCCGCGTGCTGATGGAAGCGGCGGGCCGCGCCGCCGCGCAGGTGATCCTCGCCGAGTTCCCCGAGATAGCGTCCCGCGGTGCGCTTGTCGTCGCCGGTGCCGGGAACAACGGCGGCGACGGCTGGGTGATCGCCCGCGCGCTGCACGCGTCCGGCACGCCCGTATGGGTGGCCGGCCTCGATCCCAAGACCGACGATGCGATCGACAATCGCGCGTTGGCCCGCGTCGACGGCGTGCGCGAGCTGGGGCGGGAAGAGCCGTGGCCGGCCGCCGCGGTCGTCGTGGACGCCCTGCTCGGCACCGGGGCGGCGGGCCCGGCTCGGGGCGACGTGCTCGCCCTCGCACAGCGGATCGTCGCGTACGGCGCGCCCACCGTCGCCGTCGACGGCCCGACCGGGCTCGATCTCTCGAGCGGTGAAGCACACGGGCCGATCCGCGCGCGCACCAGCGTGACGTTCGGCGGCGCGCGGCGCGGCCATCTCATTGCGCGCGACTGGTGCGGCCGCATCGTCGTCGTCGACATCGGGTTGCCGCCCCCCGATCCCGCGTGGCCGGTGCTGGTCACCGACGCGTGGGCCGGTGCGCGGCTCCCCCGGTTGACTCCCACGATGCATAAGGGCGATCGCGGACGCGTGACGGTCGTAGGCGGCGCCCACGGGATGAGCGGCGCCGCGCTGCACGCCGCGCGCGCCGCCCTCGCCGCCGGCGCGGGGCTCGTGAAGCTCATCGCCGCGCCGGAGACGGTCGCCGCCGCCCGCGCCAGCCTGCCCGACGTGATCACCGTCGAATCGGCCCTCGGGCCCGCGCTCGAACCGGACGCGGCCCAGGCGCTCGAGTGGGCCGACGCATTGGTCGTCGGTCCGGGACTCGGGCGCGAGTCGGTCCGGGGCGAGTTTCTCCAGGCGGTGCTCGCGCGCCGAGCCGTGCCCACCGTCATCGACGCCGATGCGCTCGTCTTGTTCCGGGGCCCGGCGGAGCGACCGGTGGTGCTCACGCCCCACCTCGGCGAGTTCCGCGCGCAGTTCGGCGATCCGCTCGCCGACGAGGCCACGAACGATCGCTGGGCCGCCGCGACGAAGGCCGCCCAGAAGGTCCGCGGCACCGTGTTGTTGAAAGGCGTACCCACCGTGATCGCCGATCTGCGGGGTCCGATGCACGTGGTCGCGAGCGGCAACCCCGGGCTCGCGACCGGCGGCTCGGGCGATCTTCTGGCCGGCTTCATCGGGGCATTTCTGGCGCGCGGCAGCGTGCCGGCCGAAGCCGCCGCTCTCGGCGCGCACGCTCTCGGCCGCGCCGCGGACTACGGCGCTCGCCAATGGACCGCGCGTAGCCTCCGCCCCGCAGACGTCCTCGCCGCGCTCCCCGAGATCTGGCGCGCCTGGGGGGCCACCGTCCCCGCGGGCCCGCCCGTACTCACGGTACTGGAAACGCCGGAGACAGAGTGAGCAAGACAAAGGCGACGGAAAGACGGAAGGACGGAAGGGGGGACATCGAGCTCGGCCCCGGCGCGGAATTCGACATACTACGCACGATCTTTGCGCGATTGCGGGCGGCGGATGATCGCGGCGCGCGCAGCCTGGGCGACGACTGCGCGTTGCTGCGGGTCGGGGGCACGACACTCGCCGTCAGCGTGGACCTGAGTGTCGAAGGCGTGCATGTTCGCACCGAATGGCTCTCGTTCGAGGAGATCGGCTGGCGCGCGGCGGCGGCGGCACTGTCCGATCTCGCGGCGGATGGCGCGAAACCGATCGGCGTCCTCGTTTCACTCGGACTGGCGGGAAGCGGGAAGGGGGAAGTGGGAGCTGACATCATGGCTGGGGTGG
>JBGPIJ010000316.1:0-3030 GCA_041484865.1 Gemmatimonadota bacterium | reverse complement strand
CCTGGTCGTCCGGCTTGGTGCGAGTGTCGGTCGCGGTCATGATGCTCCTCGTGGTGCGACGGGGTGGTCGATCACCCTGGGCCGCGCCAGCAGCCCCCTTCGACGACTCGGGTGTGGCCGTCAACCGGCGTCCTAACTGGCCCAGGGCGGTAGGGGAGCCTCGGGGGGCGAGCCCCGATCCGACGCCGGCACCTTGTTGCGGTATGAGCGCGTAAGGCCCAGCTCGACTCCTGTTCGGGCAGAGCACCGGGCGCCTGTTCGCGCAATGGCCCGGCTCACGCATGCCCTACGCTGCGACCGGCACCTGCAACCGCTCCTGCGCGTCCTGTCTCAGCCGTGGCAGCACCGCCTCGTTCGCGACGATACGCTCGAGCTGCGCCCGCACCCGCGTCGCGTCGCACGCCTCGCAGATGGGCCATTGCGCCACGAGGACGAGCCCGGGCGTGCCCTCGGGGTTGCGACTATCCGGTCCTGTCGTCAGCGCCCCCCAGTACCAGCGATCCGTGACCGCCCCGCAGGTACAACAAGGCGCGGTCGCGGGATGCGTGGGCTCGAACCACCAGGGCGCCCCCGTTCCGCGATGCCCGGGCGGCATCGGGGCACCTGAGCCAGCGTCTGCCCCAATTGGCGGCTCCGCGGGCGGCGCCGGGATCACCGACGGCGTGCGATAATCGAGCCCGGTGTAGGGGTCCGTCTCGGCCATTCCCCCACGCCAGAGGGCCGGCGTGTGATCGCTCGGGACGCCCATTAGCGGTTAGCCGGGGAAGGTGTCATCCAGATCCCCCTCGCGGTCGAGGCGCCGACGCTCCAGCTCCTCGGTGACGCCCTCGAGAATGGGGGCCACGGCCGCCGGGTTCTTCGCCTTCGTCCGGCACCAGTCGGCGACCTTGACCAGTTCCTCGTCCTGGACCTCGTCGAGATACTTGCCGCTCAGGTCGCCGAACTTCTCGGGGAATCGGGCGCGCTTGGCGGGCGGAGCCTCGTCGCTCATGCCCTGCGCCTCTGCCTTCCGCTCGATCTCGCCGGTAGCGTCGAAGATGTCGTCCGTCGCGGTCGCGTAGATCACGGCCTGGGTGAACGCGCGCTTCCCGGCCCGCGACACGATGTCGTTGAACGCCGCGCGGTAGTCGGCCTCCGACGTGATCTTCCCGCTCTGATCCTTGCGCTGGCCGTACTTGGCGGCCGCGCCCTGGAAGCCCTGCTCAGCCGTCGTGGCCGCCGCTTCCCCGGAGCCCGCGGGCACGCCCCACTTGTCGACGAGCTCGACGCGCACGGCCGCCATGGCGAACTCCTTCGTGCACACGCGCTCGACGCTCTCGGTTTTCGCCCGGCGCAGCTTGAAGAACTGCGCCAACTTCTCGCCGCCCTGTTTCGTCGGGGTTTTCTTGTCGTAGCCGGGCAGGGTGTAGAAGTCGTGCATCTTCCCCTTGATCGGGCGGCCCTTCGCGTCGTACTCCGCCTCGACCAGCTGCTCGCGGATGAACCGCAGGATGGTCGCGCGGTCCCGCGCCATCCGCTTCAGGTTCTCCTCGAGGTCCTCGCCGCGGCGGATCGAGTCTTCACGCACCGCGAGCCCGAGCGGGATCGCCTGCTGCGTTGCCTCGTCCCAGACGTGGCCCATCGGCACCAGGCTCTTGTCGGTTGCTTGGGCGCGGCTCAGGAGCTCGCGCACTTCGGGATTCGCCTTCGGCTTCATGGCGGTCGTCATGCGAGCACCTTGAGTGATGGGATAGCATCAGTCCTTTCGGTCGGCGCGGTCGCGCCCTTGATGGCGAGCGTCCGGCACTTCGCGCACGTGTGGGCCCAATCGCTCGGCCGCGCGGCCCGGTCGAGCCGCGCCTGCGGCTTATCGGGCACGGGTGTCCCGCAGAGCGGCTCGCCGATGTGCGAGATGTGGTACGCGGACCATTGGCGACTGACCATCCACGCGAGAAGGCGCATCAGCGCATCCCCGCCGCGGCGACCATGGCGACCGCGTCTGCATGTGTCGGGGCGAAATCGAGGAGCGGATGCGTGTCACGATGCGTCGTCCGCAGCGCGACCATGCTGGCGTTCACGCAGGACTGACACGTCACCGCGCGCGGGTCCTTGGTGAGGGTCGGCTTGGGGAATCGCTGCGCGCACAGCGGAGCCGCGCCCCACGCCAGGTGGACCTTGCCGGCTTCCTGAGTCATAGGTCCTTCCCGGCCAGATCGTGGCGGCGCCGCGCATCGAGATATTGCTGGACGTCGTCGTCCTTCCGCTCGCGCTCGGTCGCCCAGCAGACGAGGGCCACGAGCACGACGATGCCGCCGGCGATTACCCACAGGGGCGTCAGCGTGTCGATCACAGCCCGATCTCCCACTTGCCGGCGACCGCCCGCTCGAGCCGCAACGCCGCTGCCCGCGCCGCCTGACTCCGCCGGAGGAACAGCAGCGCAGCCTGTCGCGAGGGCGCGACGAACAGGAGATTCTCCGCCACGTCCTCGGCGCCGTCGGCTTCCGACTCGTCGCGGACGAGCTGGGGCGTGAACGCGGGGCGCAGCGCCTTGGCGAGCGCGGCGTCGATGGGCGCCATCGCCTTGCAGAGTCGCACGTCATCCCCGAGCGCCACGAAGCCATCGATGATCGTGGCGCAACGAACAAAGACATTCGCGCGGCCGCTGATGAGCTGCTCCACCGAGACGGGGCGCATTCCAAGGAGTGGGGCGACGAGCCGGGCCACCGGGTCGCTGTGTCCGCTGAGCCAGCGCGAGCCTCGGGAGGGGACGGTTCCGGCGTTGCCGGTGAGCGATGTCACACCTACGGTGCGCATCATGCGCGTCCCTCGAGCTGGTCGATCGCCTTCGCCAGGCGGTAGCACACCGCCGCGTACTCCTCAGCGGTGAGCGCCACCCGACCGGAGACGGTCGTGCGATCGGCACTCGTGATTGCCTGCAAAGCGTTGCGAATGTGCTCGGCTGGTCCCTCTGGCTTCACGAGCGCGGCGGGGACAGCGGTCCCAGGAATCGTGGAGGTGGTCATGCTCAGGTGCCGGTGAGCTGGAGTTCGG
>JBGPIJ010000315.1:0-3057 GCA_041484865.1 Gemmatimonadota bacterium | reverse complement strand
CGCATAGACGCCTAGACGCAACAGGTATTCAATGGGAGATACGCTGCGCGCTTCGACGGCGATTCCCCGCGCGCGCAACGCCTCGGCGAACGGACCCGAGCCATCCCGGATCAGGGCCGTCTCCTCGCGCGACTCGGCGAGGTGCACGGCGATGGGCAGTTGCTCGCGCCGCGCGAAGTCGGCGACCGCGCGATACAGCGGCTCGCTCACCGTATAGGGGGCATGCGGAGACACGCCGAGGTGCACCCGCGCGGAGGCGAAGCGGCGGAGCCGCTCGACCGCCGCGGTGAGACCGGCCATGCTCGTCTCGCACTGGGCGGGGTCGGGACCGAACACTTCCTGGTACACGACACCCCGCCCGCCGAGCGCGTGCAGCGCCTCCATCACCGCCCCCGTGCTGCCGGTATCCGCGACGCAGGTGACGCCCGCCGCCCAGCAGTCGCGCACACCCTGCTCCGCGGCGCGACCGAAGTCCTCGGACGAAGTCCGGTCCTTGAGATCGCGGATGCGGCGCACCCACGCCGGGAATTGCTCGGCCTGCACCTGGCCCGCGAGATAGGTGAGCTCGAGATGCGTGTGGCAGTTGATGAGCCCCGGCACGAGCGCGCCCTCGGGGAACGCCAGCTCCTCCGCGCCCGCCGGCCGGGGCACGGCGTGGTCGGGGCCGACGGCGGCGATTAGGCCCCGGTCGTCAACGAGAACGGCGCCGTCGGGAATCGGCGGCGCCGTCACAGGGTACACCCAGCCGGCTCGGAGCCGCAGCATCGGCTACGGGCTGACGCCCAGACCGAAGGGAGCGTGCACCGGGCACGCCTTCGTGGGCTCGGTCCCTGGATAGAACCAGTCCCAATGGCGCACCTCGAGCGGGCAATACGGAGTGGCGAGGTACCCGTTCGACCAGTCGACCTCGCGCGTCACCAGCGAGTCGGGCCGCACCCAATCCGCCGGCGCCGGGCGCCGGTCGTACACGTCGCGCATGAACGCCGTCCACGCCGGGGCGGCGATGCGGCCGCCCCCCGCGTTGTGCTCGAGGATGCGCTGTTGCAGATCGTACCCGATCCACACGCCCGCGACGAGCTCGGGGGTATAGCCGATGAACCAGGCGTCGGTGTAATCGTCGGTCGTGCCGGTCTTGCCGGCGGCCGGGATGGTGAACCCGGCCTTCCACACGGCGCTGTACGCCGTGCCCCGGTGGATCACGTCCTTCATCACGTCGACCATGAGCCAGGTGTGCGCCGCATCCATCACGTCCTCGCGGCGCACCGTCGGCTGCCAGAGGATGTTGCCGTGGCTGTCCTCGACGCGGAGGATGCCCTGCGGGTACGCGCGCGTGCCGAGGGTGGCGAACGCCGAGTACGCGGCGATCATCTCGAGCGGGATGACGCCGTTCGCGCCGATGTGAATGGAGGGATAGGGTCGCAACGGCGTCGTGATGCCGAAGCGCCGCGCTTCGCCGATCACCGTCTGCTCGCCCAGCTGCATCCCCAGCTTGATGGTGGCGAGGTTGCGGGACAGGTACAGCGCCTCGCGCAGCGGGATCCTGCCGAGCGTGCTGTCGTCGTCGTCCTTCGGCTGCCACAGCGTGCTGTCGAGCTGAATCACCGGCGGATTGAGGGGGGAATCGTCCAGGATCTCGGTGACCGGGTGCCCGGCGCGGATCGCGGCGGCGTACACGAACGGCTTGAACGTCGAGCCCGGCTGGCGCACGGCTTGCGTCGCGCGATTGAACTTGGAGTCGTCGTAGTCGCGTCCGCCGACCATGACGCGGACGTAGCCGGTGGTCGCATCCATCGCGACGAGGGCGCCCTGCAGGTAGGGGGTGTAGGAGCCGTGGTCCTCGCCCGACGCCTTGGCCGACTCGAGGTAGTCGTGGTAGCTGACCTTGCTGGGCGGCTTGCCGTACACACCCGACTCGATCGCGTTGAGCTGCGCCTCGAGCGCCCGCTCGGCCGCCTCCTGCATGTCGAGATCGAGCGTCGTGTAGACCCGTAGTCCGCCCTCGTACAGATCGCGCCCGAAGCGCGCGTCGAGCTGCTGGCGCAGCCACTCGACGAAGTAGGGGGCGACGTCGCCGTAGTTGGTGCGGTTGGCGGTCAGCACCAGCGGGTAGGCCTTCCACAGCTCGGCCTCCTCGGGCGTCAGGTAGCCCTGGTCGCGCATGACGCTGAGCACCGCGTTGCGCCGCCGTACGGCTCGGTCGGGGTGCGTGCGAGGATTATAGAAAGCGGGGGCCTTCGGGAGCGCGGCGAGGGTCGCGGCTTCCGCCGTGTTGAGTTGGCGCGCCGACTTCCCGAAAAAGATCTGCGCCGCCGCCTCGACCCCGTGCGCGCCCGAGCCGAGATCGATCTGGTTCAGGTACAACTGGAGAATCGTATCCTTCTGAAAATTGTGCTCGATCTCTATCGCGACACGCGCCTCCTTCAGCTTGCGCGTGAGCTTTTTCTCGCGGGAGATGTCCTCCGGAAAGATGTTGCGGGCGAGCTGCATGGTGATGGTCGAGAAGCCCTGCGCCCAGCTGAGGGAGAGCAGGTCCGCCTTGATCGCGCCGAAAATCCGCAGGTAATCGAGCCCGTGATGCGAATAGAACCGCTTGTCCTCCGTTGCGATGAACGCGCGCCGGACGAACAGCGGGATCTCGGCCAGGGGAAGCACGGTGCGGCGCTCGAGGCCGACCTCCGTCATGAGCCTGCCGTCGGCCGCGTAGACCTTGGACGTCTGCTGGGGTCCCGGGCCGCTGAGCAGCCGCGAAATGCTGGGACAGCGCTCGGCCGCGCAGACGCGCGTCCACGAGCCGTAGCCGATCCCCAGGCCATAGGCGAGCGCGAGCACGCCGGCGCCGAGCAGGCGCGCGCGGACCTTGGGGCTCTGCCACCAACCCGGGGAGAACAGGCGCGGCGCGAGTGGCGCCGAGATGGAGGCCATCGGGCTACAACCTAGTGAGGCAGTAGGGCGCTTGCCAGCGCTTCCATCGGCTCGTACGATTCCGCGCCATGTCGAACGTGTTTGCCGAACTCCAGTGGCGCGGCTTCGTGCAGCAGGCCACGCCCGACGTCGAGG
>JBGPIJ010000314.1:0-3060 GCA_041484865.1 Gemmatimonadota bacterium | reverse complement strand
GAGCGCGAGTGCGAACACGGTGCCGGGGAGCGCCCATGGAAGCACGAGCAATTCCTCGATGAGCCGCCGCGTGGGCACGCGCCGGCGCACCGCCAACCATCCCGCCGCCACCGCGAGGGCGACCGCGCCCGCCGTGCTGGTCGCGGCCATCCACAGCGAGTTCACGAGCGGCCGCAGCCGGTCCGCCTCCGCAAACAGCCGCCGGTAGTTGTCGAAGCTCAGCACCGGCGGCAGCGTCTCGGTGGTCCACGTCGCGTAAGGAACGAGCGAAATGAGCGCGAGCGTGACGTGCGGCAGCAAGAGCAGCGCGGCGAGCAGCCACCCCGCGGCGGTGACGACGGCCCGGCTCCCGTGCAGCGAGCGGCGCGGTGGCGCCGTGCCCTTGCCGAGCGCGACGAGAATGTCGTCCGCCCCCCGCTCGGTCCAGCGCAGCAGCGCCAATCCCCCCAAAGCGACGAGGGCGAGGGCCAGCGTCTCGACCATCGCGAGCGGCAGATCGCCGTTCAACTTCGACGCTACGATCTGGGTCGGCATGACGCGAAATCCTCCGCCGAACACGTACGGCGCGGAGAAGGAGCCGAGCGCGGTCATGAACGTGAGCAGCGCGGCCCCGGCCAGCGAGGGGCGGAGCAGCGGCAGGGTGACGCGCCGCAGTGTGGTCCAGCGCCCGGCGCCGAGGGCCTGGGCCGCTTCCAGCATCGAGGCGTCGAGCTTGGCCAGACCAGCGCGCGTCAACAGATAGAAGTAGACGTACATCGAATAGGCGTGCACCAGCAGAATCGCCCCCGCGCCCTGCAGCCGCCACGGAGCGTGATCGAGCCGCAACAGCCCCTGGAGCGCGCGGGCGATGAAGCCCGATTCACCGTAGAGGAAGAGAAACGCGATCACCCCGACGAGGGGCGGCAGTACCGCGGGAAGGGCGACCAGCGATCCCAAAATCCGGCGCCCCGGGAATTCGAACCGAGCGAAGAGAAAGGCGAGGGGGACACCGATCGCGGCCGCGAGGGCGACGCTCGCGGTGGAGATCCAGACGCTCGCCCACAGCGCCCGCCATTCGGCGGGCCGCTGGACAAACGCCGCGATGGCCGAGCCGTGCAGCGCGTTGGCCGCGACGACCAGGATCGGGTACGCCACGAGCCAGGCGAGGACCGCGGTGAGCAGTATCCCGCCCGCAATGCCGCGGCGCCGACTCATGGCGCGTCGCTCTCGGGGAACGAGATCACTCGAGCAGCCTGCACGTAGATCCGCGTGCCCACCTGCGCGGCCCCGGGCTCCGCCTGCACCTCGAACCGATTGCCGTCGTCCCCCTCAACGAGGAAGAAGGCCGCGGCGCCGGTATAGCGCCGTTCGCGCACCACCCCGGGCACTCCCGCGTCCGCGAAGCGCAACTGCTCCGGCCGCGCCACGACGATCGAGCCGCCTTTGCCGCCGAACGCCCGCGCCGCCGCGCCTCGGAACAGGTTCGCGCGACCGACGAAGGTCGCGACGAACAGGCTCGCCGGCCGCTCGTACAGCTCCTCCGCAGTGCCAATCTGCTCGAGCCGTCCCTGCCGCAGCACGGCGATGCGGTCCCCCAGATCGAATGCTTCTTCCTGCTCGTGCGTCACGAACACGCTCGTGATCCCCACCCGTTTGATCACCTGCCGCAGCTCGCGCCGGGTCCGCTCGCGGAGCGACGGATCGAGGTTCGACAACGGCTCGTCGAACAGCAGCACGCGCGGCTCCGGGGCCAGCGCGCGCGCCAGCGCGACCCGCTGCTGCTGGCCGCCGGAAAGCTCCTGCACCTTCCGCCGCTCGAAGCCCCCCAGCTCGACGAGGGCGAGCGTCTCCCGCACCTTGGCCTGTACGCTTTCCGCTTCCCGCTTCCCCCTTCCCCCCAGTCCGAACGCCACATTCTCGCCGACGTCGAGATGGGGAAAGAGGGCGTAGTGCTGGAACACCATCCCGAAGCGCCGGCGCGCCGGGGGCAATCCGGTCACATCATCTCCGCCCACGACGATGCGGCCGGCATCCGGCTGCTCGAACCCCGCCAGCAACCGCAATGTCGTCGTCTTGCCGCTGCCGCTCGGACCGAGCAGGATGAGGATCTCCCCCTGCTCGATAGCGAGCGAGACGCCGTCCACGGCGACGACGTCCCCGAACCGCTTCGCGAGACTCTCGGTGCGGAGGTAGTCGGTCACCGCCCCTTCCCACGCACCCTTTCGTCCCAGTAGCGCATCCAGGCGTCTTCGTGCTCGGCGAGCACGTTCCAGTCGACGTCGGCCGGCCGCAGCGACCGCAGCACCGCGCGCGCCCACGGCGGAAGCGAATCATTGGGGAGGTCGCGTCGCGCCGGCAGGCGATAGGCCTCCCGCGCTGCGAGCAGCTGGGCTTCGACGCTCCCGACCCACTCGACGAACGCCTGCGCCGTCGCGCGATGACGCGCGCCGCGCACGACGCCGATCGCGTCGTCGATCACCGGAGTCCCGCTTCGCGGAAAGCTGTAGGCGAGCGGCAACCCGTCCCGCTGGTTCAGGAGAATGTCGGGCAGGTCCCAGATCGTGACGAGACCTTCCTGTCGCACGATCTTCTGATCGAGCAGGGTCCCGTTCAGCACATACTCCTTCGTTTGCCCGTCGAGACGCCGCAGCCACCGGAACCCCGCACCGGTATCGCCCGTGGCCTTGAGGCCGCGCTCGATGATCATCCCCCAGACGGCCCGCATCGTCCCGCTCGCGAGGGGATCGCGAATCAGGATCTTGCCCTTCCATTTGGGATCGAGGAGATCGTCCCAGTCCTGCGGGGCCCGCCCGGGGGTGAGGGCGTTCGCGGCGTACACGATGACGGCCGGCGTGAGGTACACCGCGACGTACGCGTCCCCAACCCCGCGGCCCTGCGGCGCGATGGCGGGCGCCCACGTCGGCCGAAACGGCTCGAGCAGCGAATCGCGGGCGCCGCGCGCGAAGATCGTCGCCGGTCCCCCGAACCAGACGTCGGCCTGCGGATTGACCCGCTCCGACGCGAGCCGGTCGTACACCTCCTGCGAGCCCATGTCGAGCCAGTGCACGACGACCTCGGGAT
>JBGPIJ010000313.1:0-3083 GCA_041484865.1 Gemmatimonadota bacterium | reverse complement strand
GAGCGACTGCGCGTTGCCGACCGCGAACTCGAAAGCCGCGTTCATCGCGACCCGGTAGGTGACGAGGAGGTTGTAGTTCGCATCGATCGGAATATCGTGCACGACGTTGAACCGATCGGTGAAGTTGTACTTGTTGCTCCAGCCGTAGACGGCGGCGACCGGGTGGAGCCATCACCCGACGGAGTGAAGAAGGAGGGGGCCGCTCCTGCTCTCCTCGAGCTAGACCGGCGGCACTACGCCCTGAGGCGTTGGGGCGGCGGCTCGTTCAGCAGCAGCCAGTAGAGCCCGAGCTGCCGGGCCGCTTCCGTGAACTCGTTGAAGTCGACCGGCTTTCGCACGTAGCTGTTAGCGCCTAGGCTATAGCTGCCGACGAGATCCCGCTCCTCGTTCGAGGACGTGAGCACCACAACCGGAAGCAGCTTGGTTCGCTCGTCGGACCGCAGGCGCCGCAGCATCTCGAGCCCGTCGATTTTCGGGAGCTTGAGGTCGAGCAGGATGAGATGCGGCAGCCGGCCCCCGCCGAAGAGATAGTCGAGCGCTTCCTGCCCGTCGCGCGCCACGACGAGATCGATCCTCAGGCTATGCTTTTCGAGCGCCCGCCGGGTGAGCACTTCATCGTCGGGATTGTCTTCGACCAGCAGGATGATGGCATCTCGAGTCGGCGTCACGTGACGGGATCCGTTTGACGGTGAAGGAGAAGAGACACTCGCATACGCCCCGTGGTTCCCTCTTCCAGACGAGAAGCTCGCACACCGGGTTCCGCGTAGTCGCGCCCACCCGACCACGCCTGAAAATCAGGTGCTAATGCTCAGGGCTTAAAAGGGTTACGTGAGCAGCAAACATGGCTCGGGCCTTCCCGGAGCCCATAGGGCGTTTTTGCGGCACCGACGGGCGAAAATGCGACATCGAGAATCGAGCCTCGCTACAAACCCACGGTGAAGCCCACATGCCCAAGCGCCTGCTCGACCGGCGCATTGGCCTGCGGTCCGCCGCCCGGATTCGTCTTCCGGTCGAGGCGTTGAAATGAGTAATCGAGGGCAGCGCGGACGTGGCGTGAGAAGACCAAGTCGAGACCGAGCCCCACCTCGAGCGCCAGCGGAGCCGATCCGCCTCCTGAGAACCGCGCTCCCGCGAGATAGTCGCCCCGGAGCGACATCGCGGCGCCGTGGCCCAGCGCGTACTGCGTACGGGCGCCGATCCGCACCGCGCCGACGGATTGCGCGGCGAACGCGGAATCGGGAGTACGGCGGGTGAAGCCCACTTCGAAGGTGAGGTAGTCGAGTGCCCGAAACCGCGCCCATCCATCCAGCTGGACCGCCCGAAAGCCCTGCGTCGCTTGGCCGCCGGCTTGGGGAGTCATCTGGAGCCACAAGGCCACGCCGTCCACGCTAAGCCGGTGAAACACAAACGACCCGCTGACCCCCGGACCGATCCCCCGGTACCGCAAGCTGGCCGACACCTCGCGGTAGTCCGCCAATCCGAGCACCGGACCGATACCGCCGTGCTGGGCGGCAAGCGGCGCCGCCCCGAACAGCAGCAACGCCACGACGCGGGCGCCGCGGCTCACCGTCCGCCTCCCGCTTTGGGCAGCGGCACAATGGTGAGCGCGACCTGCTGGCGTCGTTTCGCGTTCTCCTGCGCGATATCCGCGTTGCGCCGAGCGAGCTGCTCGTGCAAGAGCCGGTTGTACAGAATGTTCGCCTCTGCGCGACGCGGCGCCGGCTTACGAAGCGTCATCACCAGTCCCGTGGCGAGCGTCGCGATGCTGACGCCGGCCAGTTCGCGGCCGGGCGTCGACCCGAGGCCCCCGTTGTTGAGCGCGAACGTCCCCGCCGCGGTCCCTGTCGCGAACAAGAACGCCAGCCCCAGCGGACGCCAGCTCTGCGGGGGCGTCTCCATCTCGGGAAGCTCCTTGTAACCCGGGAGGCTCGTGAGGTGCGCAACGGTGTCCACCGGACTGCGACCGATGCGCAGAGGCTGCGAGGCGGAGAAGGTGTTCTGCCCGGCGGTCGCGTCCACCACGAGCAGCCACGGGCCTGGGGAGACCGGATCACCGCTCGGCAGCCGAGCCGGCCAGCGGAGACTGACCGCGCCGGTCGCCACCATGGAGTCGACGAGCAGCGAGCTCGCCCCGCTCACGGCGCGCACGCGCACCCGCGCGGGGCTCGTCACCGTGAATCGAATCGGGACCGCTCCTTGGCCGCTTACAAACGTCGCGCTGTCCACGCGCAGTTGCCGCACCACAAGCACCTGCCCCAGCGCCGAGTAGAACAGGCTCGTGATCTTGGGGGACACTTTGTTGGCGTCGAGCTGATGATCGGGGTCGAGCAGAATGACCTGCTTGAACGCGTCGACGGCCTTCGCTTGCGAGTCGCTCACGGCGTACGCGAAGCCGAGCAGCTCGTAGGCTCGACCCTGCTCCGGTCCGTTGAGCCGCTCTCCCAGGGCGCGTCGGGCCAGCACGATCGCACGCGCGTAATCGAGACTGTCGTACGCCTGAAGTGCCTGGCGCAGCGTGGCATTGGACGCCTGCGCCGGAATCGCCGCCGGGACCGCGAGGGTGAGCACGAACACCAGCGCACTGCGCCGCATGTATCTCATCCCTCCGGAAGCAGCGTGTAGCGCTTCGGCACCGTGTTCCCCGCTTCGACCTGCACCCGGTCGGTCACGGAACGGTAGCCCTCGCGCACGATCTTGATGATGTGGAGACCCCGCGGCACCGCGTAGCGCACGACCGGCGTCGGGCCCACGTCCACACCGTCGATGAACACTTCGCCGTAGGGCTCGGCGTTCACTGTGAGGTAGCCCTGAGCGGCAGGGACGACGGCCGCGCGTTCGGGCCGGGTCGCCACTCGCGCGGGGGACGGGGCGGGCGCGGCGAGGCGTACCGTGTCTGCGACGCGTACGGTGTCTACGCGCGGGCTCGCGACGGGCTGGGGCGCCGCGTCGGACGCCGCACGCTCCCCGCGCCCCAGCGCGAGATACCCCCCGAAGGCGGCGAGCGCCACGGCGCCGGCCCCGAGAACGACGAGCATCGGTCGCGAGCGGCGGCCCGCGGTGGCTCTCGCCGCAGGGAGTGGCGT
>JBGPIJ010000312.1:0-3120 GCA_041484865.1 Gemmatimonadota bacterium | reverse complement strand
GAGCGCGGCGCGCGTGACGTCGCTCGAGCTTTCGGATGGACAGAGCCGGCGGCTGCAGGAGGATTCCCGCCGCGAGCACGGAGCGTCCGTCTACCACCTGCTCGTCGCGCCGCTCTACGCCGCCCTCGCCGAGTGGTCGGGCCAGCGCTGGGTGGTGCTGAGCCACCGCAGCCACGGTCGCGATCTCGGCCACGCCGGGATCTTCTCCCGCGCTGTCGGGAACTTCGCCGTGAACCATCCGGTCGGGCTGGATGTCGCTCCCGGGCAGACCTGGGCCGAGCGCATCCGGCTGGTGCGCGAGGCCCTCGCCGCGGCGCCGCTGAACGGCGCGGCCTACGATCTCGTCGGGGACGAGCTGTCGCCGTCGCTGTACCCAGACTGCGAGCTCACCCCGGTGCGGGTCAACTACCTCGGGAATCGGACCACCCCGGTGCGCGACGGGTTCGAGTTCGTGAACGCCGATCGCGATCAGCGGTTCGCGCTGGCAGACCAGAGGCGTACCGCCCTCATCGAGGTGTTCCTCTCGTTCGTCGAGGGCCGGCTGCGCGTCGATCTGAGCTACTCGGGGAACCACCACACCGAGCCGACCATGCGGGCGTTCCTCGACCGCTACGCGAAGCATATCGAGGCGATGCTGTGCGGCCGGGGCGACTCGCCAGACCTGCGCGCGAGCGCCCGGGCCAGCGCCGCAGAGCCTGCGCGCATCGACCTGGCCTCCTCCGAGCGCCCGCTCCTGGGCAAGGTCGCGATCGTGACGGGAGGTGGCCGCGGGATCGGCCGCGAGTCCGCGCTGGTGCTGGCACGCCAGGGGGCGCGCGTCGTCGTTGCGGCCCGGACGCGCGAGCAGGTCGAGGCGTGTGCGCGCGACCTCCAGGCGCTCGGTGCCGAGGCGCTCGCGATCGTCGCCGACGTGACGCGGCTGGAGGACGCAGAGCGGATGGTCGCCGCCGCGGCGGAGCGCTTCGGCGGGGTCGACGTCCTCGTGAACAACGCCGGCGTCACGGCCATGATGACCCTGGGAGAGTCGGACCCGACGGAGTGGCGCCGCATCACGGAGGTGAACCTGTTCGGCGTGTACCACTGCTGCCGGGCGGCGCTCCCGCAACTCCGCCGGCGCGGTGGCGGCAAGATCGTGAACGTCGGCTCCGATTCGTCGCACATCGGATACCCGCTGCTCAGCGCCTACGCGGCGTCAAAGCACGCCGTCGTCGGGCTCACCCGTGCGCTCGCGGAGGAGGTCAAGCTCGATGCGATCCAGGTGAACGCGGTGTGCCCGGCCATGGTGGACACCGACATGCTCCCCAAGGCGTTCCGGGCCGAGGCCATCCCACCCGCGAAGGTGGCCCACGTGATCGCGTTCCTCGCTTCTCCGCTGTCCGACGGGATCACGGGCGAGACCATCAGCGTCCACGGCAAGCAGGACATGTACTGGTACGGCTCGAGGAGGATGGGCCTCGTGCGCGCGGCGGTCCTGGGGAGCCAGGGCGGGCGCGCGGAGACGCGCGCGTGACGGCACGTCCCGCCCGCGTGGAGCGCGCCGTGGCCATCGCGCAGCGTCCGCTCGCGGACGGCTCGGTCCGGGCGCTCCTCGGCATCTTCTTCTGCTCCGGGCTGTCTATGGGGTACTTCTCGCCCCTCCTCTCGGCGCTGATGAAGGAAGGCGGCCACTCCGACCTCTCGGTGGGCGTGGTCGGCACCGCCTACTACGCCTGCGTCGCGGCAGGAGCCCTGTGGGCGGGAGGGCGCCGCCTGAACGTCCCGGGCGCGCTCGCGGTGGGGCTGGTGCTGGCGGGCGCGCTGAGCGCCATCGTACCGCTCGCGCCCGGCCTCCTCGGACTCGCCGCCACGCGCGCAGGCTGCGGGCTCGCGGTGGGCGTCTACTCGACCGTCGCGCAGGCAGCGCTGCTCGCGCGCACGACAGATCGAGACCGCGCCCTGGTCACCGGCGTCCAGGCGCTCGCGTTCGCGGCCGGACTCGCCGCGGGCCCGCTCGCCGGCGCGGGCATCTACGGCCGCTCGCCGCTGGGCGCATTCCTCGTCGGTGGGGCGCTCCTCGTCGTCGCGGGCGCCGCCACCTTCGCATGGCCCGAGCCGGAGTGGAGGGGCGGAGAGGCGCCCGCGAGGAGCGCCGCGACGCGTGCGCGCTTTCCACTCGCGGCTGCATTCGTCTACGGCTTCGCCGAGGCAGCACTACTCTCGGTGTATCCGCTGTCGCTCCTCGAGCGGAAGCTGCCGGTCGGCGCGATGGGCGCCAGCTGCACGGCGTTTGTTCTCGGCGGCGTCGTGAGCACGCTGCCGGTCAGCGTGGCGGCGGACCGCCTGGGGAGAGGGCGGGTCCTGCTCGTCTGCGCCGGGTGCGGGCTCGCCGCGATGGCGGCCCTGTCTGCGGTGGATGGGCTCTTCGTGCTGATCGCACTCTCCTTCTTGGTGGGCGCGAGCCTCGGGCCGCTGTTCGCGCTGGCGCTGGCGCTGGTCCGCGATCAGCTCTCCGAGGAAAACCTCGCATGGGGAACCGCCGGCTTCATGACGACGTTCAACGTGGGCTGCATCGCGGGTCCAATCGTCTCGTCTCTCGCGATGACGAGGCTCGGCGCGACGGGCGTCTTCGCCCCTACGCTGGCGCTCCTGGCACTACTCGTGCTGCACGGGGTCGCGAGCGGCACGGCACGGAGCGTGCCCGCTCGTCTTGAGCTGAGCGAAGCGAAGTCGAAGGGCGAACGGACCCAGAGCGGCGGCCTCATGACCGCAGGGGAAGGCCAGGAGCGACCATGATCTCCGAGGTCCACGACACGCGTGGGCGCGCCGCGGTGCTGCTCGCCCTCGCCGCGTGCCTGGCGTGCAAGGCCGGCGCGGTTACCACGACCGGCGCAGCGCCGGCGGAGGCTCGGGACCTGGACCCGGTGCGCCGTTGCGCGCCGGTGGCCGTCCGCTTCTCGCCGCGCAGCATCGCTACGGGTACGCTCAAGCCGGCGCGATCCGCGCAGCTGGGCTTCGCCATCGGCGGGACGCTGGAGCGGCTGGCCGTGGAGCGGGGTCGATCCGTGGCGCCGGGGGCACTCCTCGCCACGCTCGATGCCGCCGGGGCGCGCGCGAGCCTCGCCCAGGCCGAGGGAGGCGTCG
>JBGPIJ010000311.1:0-3120 GCA_041484865.1 Gemmatimonadota bacterium | reverse complement strand
GAAGATGATCAGCAGTACCAGCATGACGTCGATCATCGGCGTGACGTTGATGTCGGCCTTGACCGCAGACGGTCCGGCGCTACCCGTGGATATGGCCACTGCCGGTTACCGCCTTCTGGGCCTGGAATTCCTTGGTGAAGATCGAGCGGCCGAACTCCGAGCCGACGCTCTTGATCAGATAATCGATCAGCTCTTTGGACGTGTACGTCATCTCGACCGAGAGGAAGTCGATCTTCGTCGTGAAGTAGTTGTACAGCCATACCGCGGGAATGGCGACGATGAGGCCGAACGCGGTGGTGATGAGCGCTTCCGCGATACCGGCCGAGACCGACGCCAGCGAGCCGCCGCCGCCTGACGCGGCCATGCCGGTGAAGGCGTTCACGATTCCCATGACCGTGCCGAGCAGTCCGACGAACGGCGCGGTCGAGCCGGTGGTGGCGAGAATGCCGAGCCCGCGCTTCAGCTCGGCCGTGCCGATCAGCATTTCCCGCTCGACCGCCCGCTCCACCGAGTTGATGTCGGCGGCGGTGATCGTGGCGCGGTCGCGGAGCAGCGGCTTCACCTCGGACAGCGCCTCGCCCAGCAGGCGCGCGACGTGGCTGCGCTTCGACTTTTCCGCCAGGGCGATCGCGGCGTCGAGCTGCTCCTCCTTCAGGAACCGGGAGAACTCGGGCGCGAACTTCGCCGTCTCCTTTTGCGATTTCCAGAGCTGGTACAACTTCTGGATCGCGCTGGTCCAGGAGATGAGGGACATGATCAGGAGAACGAGCACGACCCCCTTGGCGAACAGCCCCATCGACACAAACAAGTCATAAAGCGAAGGCATGAGAAAGGCTCCTTATCTGCCCGTGATACGGAAGTCCAGCGGCACGGAGATCAGAACGCGGACGGCGCGGCCATGGACGCGCGCCGGCCGGAACAGCGCATGCAAGAGCCAGTTGCGGGACGGTTGATCGAAGCCGGGGTTGGGGCTCTGCAACACCTTGATCGTCCCCGGCTCCGCCCGACCGGACGTGTCGATGATCGCCTGGAGCACGACGGTGCCCTGAATGCCAGCCTGGCGCAGCAGGTCCGGATAGGGCGGCTGCGGCGCCGCCAGCACCGAGGGCTTCTCCTCGACGATCGCCTCCATGAACACGTCCCCCGTCGGGACGACGCCGCTCGCCGTGCCGCCCTCCACACCGGACCCCGAATAATCCTTCGGGTTGAATTTTTCGGCGAGGTTCACGGGGGGGATGTTGGTGGGGATCTCGGTCGGCGCGACGATCGTCTGGAAACCCTTGAGGTCGAGCTGCACCGGCTGCGCCTCCGGCGGCTTCTGCTGCTGCTGCTGCTGCTGGAGGTACACCATCGTCGTGTCCGCTCGCACCTGCGTGGCGTTCTCAGCGACGTTCATCGTCGCGATGACCGCGCCCACGACGATAGTCGTGTGCACCACGAGCGACACGAAGCCCACGCCCAAGAGCTTCTTCCGCTCTCGCTTCGGTTTCGATTCGATCAGTCGGTCGAACACCGTGCGTCCTCCGAGTCCACGCTCCTTTCAGATACCCCCTTCGAGCGCCACGCGCCAGTAGTCGCACATTACAATACGATGACAACGGCTATGCCCGCGGCAGCGTGACGGTAAACGTGGTCCCGCGGCCGGGCCGGCTCGTCACATCGATCTGCCCCCCGTGCGCCTCGGCGATCCACTTGGAAATCGCGAGCCCGAGCCCTGCCCCCGGCCGCCCCCCGGTCCGCGTCCGGGCCGAATCGGCGCGCCAGAAACGGTCGAATATGTGCGGCAGATCACCCGCCGCGATCCCGATCCCGGAGTCCCGGACGGCGAGCGTCACCCGGCCGTTATCCTGGCTCAGCTCGACGCTCACGCTCCCCCCGCTGGGGGTGTACTTCACCGCGTTCGTCAGCAGGTTGAGGAGCAGCTGACGCACGCGCTGCGCGTCCACCGCGATGACCACGGGCTCCGCGGGTGTGGCCACGGAGATCATGACGCCGGCCTGCTCGGCCAGGAGCTCGCCCGTCTCCCGCGTCTCTTCCACGATCGCCCGCAGGTCGGTGGGTTCGCGATGCAGCGGCGCGATCCCCTCGTCCGCGCGGGCGAGGGTGAGCAGCGCGTCCACGAGCTCGGTCATGCGGTTGATCTCCTGGAGCGTCTCCTCGAGCGTCGCGAGGGTCTCACGCGACAGGTGCGGCGTCGTGATGGCCCGCTCGACGCCCGCGCGCAGCACGGTGAGCGGCGTCTTGAGCTCGTGGCTCGCGTCGGCGGTGAAGCGCCGCAGCGCCGCGAAACTGCGCTCGAGCCGCGCCATCATCTGGTTCAATGTCGCGGTGAGCCGCCCCAGTTCGTCCTTCACGATCGGCTCGGCGAGCCGCCGGTGCAGGCTTCGCCCGTCGGTGATCTCCCGGACTTCCGTGATGATGCGATCGATCGGCTCGAGCGCGCGCCCCGCGATCCACGAGCCGATCAACAGCGCGGCCACGAGCCCGAACGGGAAAATCACGGCGAACGTGCCGAGCAAGCGTCGCGGCTCGAGCTCCGCGGCGCGCACGTCCGCACCGGCGAAGATGGCGCCGAACGGCAGGCCAAGCTCGGGCAGGCGTCGCACGACGTAGTGGAGGTTCGGCCCTTCCGGTTCGAAACGGACCGTATCGAGCCCCCCGCCTTGGAGCGACCCCGTGACCAGGTGGCGGAGCTTCTCAACCTCCTGAAACGTGAGCGCGCGGGCGTCGGCCGAGGCGTAGAGCAGGCTCCCGTCCTGCGCGGTAATGATGAGGTAGTCCGGGACGACCTCGAGCAACGCCGCGACGTCCGGGATCAGCATCGCCCGGCGCGCCGCGTCGGGGCGGACGAGCACGCCGCGAGCGCGATAACTCTCCGCGAGGATGCCGGCCGTCAGCTCGGCCTCCGAGCGGATGCGTTGATCCAGCTCGCCGTAGGAGGAGCGCCGGCCCGCGAAGTAGAGCACCGCCGCGAACGCGGCGAGCGCGAGCGTCAACGCCGCCGAGTACCAGACAATGAGGCGCCCGCGGATCGTGCGCACGTCAGGGTCGCACCATGTAGCCCACGCCGCGGACCGTGTGGATGAGCTTGGGGTCGCGCCCGGAATCGATCTTCTTGCG
>JBGPIJ010000310.1:0-3122 GCA_041484865.1 Gemmatimonadota bacterium | reverse complement strand
GCTGCTTCATGCCCCCGGACAGCTCCTTCGGATAGGCGTGCTCGAATCCCTCGAGCCCGACCAGGTTGATCGCGCGCGCCACCGCATCGTGGCGCGCCGGTCCCTTCACCCCGCGCGCCGCGAGGCCCAGCGCCACGTTGTCGGCGACCGTGAGCCACGGCAGCAGCGCGAACGACTGGAATACCATCGCCGCGGCGCCGAGCACGCCGTCGAGCGGTTGGCCGCGGTACCGGACGGTGCCGTCGGCCGGCGTCGCGAGCCCCGCGAGCAGACGGAGCAACGTGCTCTTGCCGCACCCCGACGGTCCTACGAGCGCCACGACCTCGTGCTCGCGCACGGCGAGCGAGACCGCCCGCAGCGCCTCGAGCAACTGGCCGTTGGGGAGGCGGAACCGCTGCGTCACCTCCCGCGCCTCAAGCAGCACGTCGCCCGAGGTCATTGCTCGAGTCCGAACCGCGTGTGCGCCCAGCGCATCAGCGCACGCCAGACCAGGCGGTTCCACCCCACCACGATCAAGCTCATCAGCGCGATCCCGCCCGCAAGCAGGGGAAAATTCGCGTGCGCCGTCGCGTCGCTGATCAGGCTGCCCAACCCGCGCGTGGTCCGCAGCGTGCCACCCGCCTCGATGTATTCGGCGACGATCGAGCCGTTCCAGGCGCCGCCCGCCGCCGTCACCCACCCCGTCACGAGCGCGGGGAACGTGGCGGGCAGGTACAGCGTGCGCCACCGTGCTCGCGTCGAGAGCTGGAACACCGTCGCCGCCTCTTTGAGCTGCTCCGGAATGGCGCTGACCGCTGAGATGACGTTGAAGAGGATGTACCATTGCCCGGCCAGCACCATCAACACGACCGCGCCGAAGCCCAGCCCGATTCCCGCACGTGCGAGGAGCAGAATGACGATCGGAAATAGCATCGGCGCGGGGAACGATGCGACGACTTGGATGATCGGCTGCGTCATGTGCGCGAGCTTGGGCGAGCGCCCAAGGATGACGCCCACCGGCAGCGCCCACGCGGTGGAAAGGGCCACGGCGCCGATCACCCGGGCGAAGGTGAGCCCCGCCGAAAACGCGAGGCTCGCCCACTCCGCCCCGGTCACCTGGCTCAGCAGGAGCCACAGACGCCACGCCCCGAACACGGCGGCCAGGCCGACCAGGGCCGCGAGGAGCGCGGTGCCACCACGCCGCATCATCGGTCCCCCCGGTGTGCGCCGCATCACCGGCCGTGCGGCGGCGCGAAACGGCCGATACAGCGGCGCCGTGGCGCGCCGCGCCGTCCGATAAGCGCTGCGCTGCAGCACCCGCATGCGGCGCGGCAGCCGCGCGCGGCGCAGGAACTCCAGCACCCAGGACGTCGCCCTCGGCGCTCCCGCCGTATCGTCGAGCCGGAACCGTTCGACCCAGGCGACGAGCGGACGCCACAGCACCTGATCCACGCACAGGATCATCAGGATCATGGCGAGAATCGCGCCCGCCATCGCGGGGGCGTTGCCCTGGTCGAGCGCCACGCTCATGTACGAGCCGATTCCCGGTAGGCGATAGTCGCGCCCGCCGAGCTGAAATGCCTCGTTCACCATCAGGAAGAACCAGCCGCCCGCCATCGACAGCATGCCGTTCCACACCAGCCCCTGCGCCCCGGCGGGCACTTCGAGCTTCCAGAACACGCGCGTCGCTCCCCATCCCGCCATGCGGCCCGCATCCCGCAGCGTGACGGGAAGCCCCTTGAGCGAGTTATAGAATGACAGCGCGAGGTTCCACGCCTGCGCCGTGAAAATCATCAGGATCGCAGCCAGCTCGAGACCGATGTTGCGCGTGGGGAACAGCGACATCAGACCCAGCACGAGACCCGGCAGGAACCCCAACACCGGAATGCTCTGAAGGATGTCGAGCATCGGCAACAGCAAGCGCTCCGCGGTAATCGACTTCGCCGCGAGCCAGCCGAAGGTGAGCGCGAACGCGTAGGAAATAATCAGCGCGAGCACGCCGCGGCTCAACGAATAGAGGGTATAGCGCGGCAGCGCGGCGGCGCTGAGATCGATCTGAACCGTTTGACGCAGCGGCGCTTCGAATTCACGGGCAAACGACACAACCGCCGCGATCACGCCGCCCAGGAGGCAGAGGATCGCCACGTCCGCGAGCCCTACGCGGCGCAGCAGGGGCGGCGTGAGCGCGGCCGGAAAGCGGAGCGGTCTATCGGACCGGGTTACCGTCACGGGAACCGTATACCTTGAGAAGCCGTGAACTGGACTGCACCGATCGAATCCGGCAGCGAAATGGTGGTCGTCCTGCACGGCGGGCCGGGAGCGCACCACGATTACCTTTTGCCGCAGTACGATCTGCTCGCCCGCGGTCGTACCCTGCTCTACTACGATCAGCGCGGCGGCGGCCGGTCACCCGTGGCGCGCGCCATGCCGCTCGGTTGGCGCGAGCACGTCGCCGACCTGGAAGCCCTGCGAGCGTATTGGGGGCTCGGAGCGCTCACTCTGCTGGGCTATTCCTGGGGTGGCTTGCTCGCGCTGCTCTACACCCTCGTGCATCCCGACCGCACCGAGCGCCTGGCGCTCGTCTGCCCGGCGCCCATCACCGCCCCCTGGCGCGACGAGTTTCAGCAGCACTTCGAAGCCCGCATGGCCGACCCCGCGATTCGCCGCGCCCGCGCCGACCTGAACGCGAGCGGACTGCGCGGCACCGACCCCGAAAGGTACCGCCGCCTCGCGTTCGCGCTATCGGTGGCCGGGTATTTTCGCGATCCCGCGCGCGCCCAAGACCTGACCCCGTTTCGCGTCACCCAGCGCACGCAGGACGCCGTCTGGACGAGTCTCGGGCGCTACGACCTGCGGGCTGAGATCCAGGCAGCGTTCTCCCAGAAACGCCCCCCACCGAGCCTCGTCGTGGCGGGGATCTACGATCCAATGCCGCTCGACGCCGCCCGCGAGCTCGCCGCCCTGCTCCAAGCGGGACTCGTCGAGATGCCCACGGGCCATGCACCCCACGTGGAGGAAACCGATCAGCTCGTCGAGGCGCTGGACGCCTTCTTGCCAAAGGCGGCGGAATGACGGAAAGACGGAAGGGGGATGCCTAACATTCCGTCCTTCCGTCCTTCCGTCCTTCCGTCGCCTTTCGTACG
>JBGPIJ010000309.1:0-3141 GCA_041484865.1 Gemmatimonadota bacterium | reverse complement strand
CCCGGGTGAACGCCTTCTCCGCCAGCTCGTTCAGCCACGACCGCACCACGCTGCCCCGGTTCCAGACCGCCGCGATCTGCCGGAGGTCGAGATCGAAATCCTTCGAACGCTCGAGAATCTCGTAGCCCTCGGCGTACGCCTGGAGCAGCCCGTACTCGATCCCGTTGTGCACCATCTTCACGTAGTGGCCCGCCCCGGGGGGGCCGACGTGCGCATAGCCGTCGGGGGGCGCGAGCGTGCGGAAGATCGGCTCGCAGCGGCCGAACGCCTCCGCCGACGCGCCGATCATCAGGCAGTATCCGAGCTTCAGGCCCCAGACTCCGCCGCTCGTTCCTACGTCCACGAATTCGAGGCCGCGCGGCTTGAGCTCCTCTGCCCGGCGCAACGAGTCGTGAAAGTTGGAGTTGCCGCCGTCGATCACGACATCGCCCGTCGCGAGCCCGGGGACGATCTCCGCGATCGTCTGCTCGACCGGCGCGCCCGCGGGCACCATGATCCACACGACGCGCGGCGGCGTGAGCTGGGCGCACAGGTCCCGGAGGTTCTTGGCGCCGCGCGCGCCGAGCGTAACGTGCCGCTGCACGGCCTCGGCACTGCGATCGTAGACCACGACTTCATGTCCACCGCCCAGCAGGCGCTGGACCATGTTGCCGCCCATCCGGCCCAATCCGATCATTGCGAGTCGCATCGCCCGTCCTCCGTTAGCTGACGACGCCGAGCGCCGCCAGGTCCGCCCGCAGCCGCGGGACGTCCGTGAACTGCACACCGTGCATCCCGAGGGCGCGTGCCGGCTCGAGGTTCCGCTCGCGATCGTCGACGAAAACCGTGCGCTCGGGATCGGCTTGCGACATCGCGAGCGCCCGCTCGTAAATGCGCCGCGAGGGCTTGAGCGCGCCCATCCAACACGACGTGAAGAACGCCGTGAAGATTTCCAGGAGCCCGAGCTGCCGCAGGCGGTAGACGTTGAGCTCGGCCGCCTCGTTGTTCAGCGTCATCATGCGATACTGACCCGACGCCGCCAGCGCGCGGGCCAGAGCGATCGACGCCGGGTACGGGGCGCTCTGCGCGAACATGTACGCGCGAAACTCCTCGCGCGTGAACGGTCGCTCCCGATAGAACACGGTGCATCTCAGGTATTCGTCGAGCGACATGCGGCCTTCCTCGAGCGTGCCTACGGCCTCTTCATGCCGCTCGGCGTACTCCGCCGGGTCGAATCCGAACTTGCGCGCCGCGGCGGCGCGCATCTCCTGATCCCACCCGTTCGTCGCCAGCACTCCACCGACATCGAAAAACACATGCGTGATCGTCATCGCTCGAGCAAGGCGAGTCCGTCGAGCCGCAGCGCGGGCCGTCCGCGCCCGCGCAGCGCGATGAGATCGCCTTCAGCCTGCGCCGCCTCCAGCTCCCCGAAGGTGAAGGGTTTCCCCGGGATCGTGAGATCCGCCGTGACGGGCTCGGTGATCTGGAGAAAGTGACCGGTGGGCGGGCCGCCTTTGTGCATCTGCCCGGTCGAGTGGAGATAGCGCGGTCCGTATCCCAGGGTGGTCGCCACCTTTAGACGGTCGCGTAGGCGCGCGCGGATCGCGCTCAATCGACGGTCGTACGCCGGCGTGGGGGGCAGGTACGCCATCAGGGCCAGATAGTCCCCTGGCGTGATCGCGGCGAGGAATCGGTCGACGTCTGCGCTCGAAGCCGCGGGCGACGGCGGGGCCCGTCGCTTGAGCACGGCCTCGGTGTTCGTCTTGCTCTCGGCGACGTTCGGCTGGTCGAACGGATTGATGCGGAGAATCGCTCCCGCCACCGCGGTCGCGAACTCCCAGCGGAAGAACTCCCCTCCCACGTCATAGCTGTCCTGGAGCACGTGGCGGACCACCGGCTGGCCGGCGCTCGAGAGCGCCGCCAGTCGAGACTCCCGGGCCGGGTCGCGCTCGCCGGCGAGTGTCAGCGCGACGAAGACCCGATCCTCGCCGTACACGTCGGGGGCGCCGAGCGGCTCACCGGCGACCGGAACGATGCCCTTCCCTTCCTTGCCCGTGCTTTCGGCGATCAGCTGCTCGAGCCAGAGGCCCAGGCTCTCGATCGCGGGTGAAAGCACGAACGTCACCTTATCGCGTCCGGCGAGCGCGGCCTCTCCCAGGACCGCCCCGAGCAGCGCTCCGGGGTTCGCCGCCGCCGGCGCGGCGGGACCGCACTGCGCGGCCACCTGCCCGGCGCGTTGCAGCAGGCGCGCCAGATCCATCCCGAGGAGCGCGCCGGGCACGAGTCCGAAATACGAGAGCGCCGAGTAACGGCCGCCGATGTCGGGCGGGTTCGTGAACGAACGGCGGAACCCGCGCTCGGCGGCGAGTCGAGCAAGCGGGGTACCGGGATCGGTGATGGCGGCGAACTGCGAGCCCCGGTGGCCCGTCAACTCCCAAAAGTACTGGAGAAAGCAGTCCGGCTCGAGCGTCGTCCCGGACTTGCTCGAGATAATGAACAGGGTGCGGTCGAGCTCACCGCTGCGCGCGATCGCCGCGACGGCGCGCGGATCGGTGCTGTCGAGGGCGACGAAGGACGGGTAACCGCTCGCTGGGCCAAACGTGAGGCCCAACATTTCGGGCGCGAGACTCGAGCCGCCCATGCCGCACACTACCACGCGCCGGAATGCCGACCGCGTCTCGGCGGCGAACGCTTCGAGATCGCCTGTCTCGCCCATCATCGCCTCGCCCACCGCGAGCCAGCCGAGCCGGTCGCGGATCTCGGGCGTCTGGGGATCGTCCTTCCAGACGGTGGGGTCTTTCGCCCAGATGCGCGCGGGGATGCGCGCGGCATCGAGCTGCACGAGCCGCTTCGCGACCGCGTCGCTCAGCGGGCCGAGCTGGACCGGATCGAGTGAGGGGACCTTCATGGCAGCACGCGTCGCTCTCTAGTATGACAACATGGCCGCGGCTCGATCGAGAAACCACGTCCCCCGCTTCGCCAGTTGCGCCGGCAGCTCTTCCGGAGCGCGGGGACCGTGCAGCACGCGTGCCACCTGGCGGGCCTTGCTCTCCCCGGTGGCGATCGTGGCGAGCCGGCGGGCGGCCGCAATGACGGGAGGGGTGATCGTCAGGCGCTCGGCGGGCGGCTTGGGACCTCGGACCGGGAGCACTCGTCGCACCT
>JBGPIJ010000308.1:0-3149 GCA_041484865.1 Gemmatimonadota bacterium | reverse complement strand
GGTGCCGCGCCCGAATACGCAGCTGTTCGTGCGCTACGGCGACACGCGGCTGAACCTGATCAGCGCCACGAAGGTCCGCCAGGAGCCACCGGAGGAGACGCTAAGAGGAACGCCGCGGATCGTCTTCCGCACCGATCAGACGGCGAGCCGCGCGGCGGCGCACCTCGCCGCCACGATGCCGCTGCGCTTCAGGCGCGACGGCGCCCAGATCTTCGTGCGCGATCCGGACGGCAACTTTGTCGAGCTGCGATGCGCACCTTCGCGCGGTGGGGACTAGCACGACAGTTCCCGTGGGCGTGGACTCTCGTCCGGTAGGGGAGGGGCTTGTCCCCTCCCGCCTAGCGACTGCACACGGGGCCACACGGCGGGGGACAAGCCCCCGCCCTACCGTCACGCCGGACGCTCCTTTCCCAACCGTCACCTGCAGGGGAGGATGGGTACACATCCCGAGACTTGCACTCATACTGACGATGCTCACCGTGGCATGCACGGCTGCGCCCGCCACGCGCACTGGGCCGACGGACGCTCAGCCGGCGGCTCAGGTGGGGCGTAAGGCGATCACCATCGCGCTCGAGGGCGAGATCAACGCTCTGGCCACCGACCTAAACGCCAGCTCCGTCTCCGGACTGACCAGCTACCTCCATGCCTTCATCCACAACACGATGACCATGGAGGATGACGAAGACGAGGTGCGGCCGCTGCTGGCTACCGAGCTGCCATCGCTGGAAGCGGGGACCTGGAAGGTCTTCGACGACGGACGCATGGAAGTGACGTGGCGTCTGCACCGGGGCGTGCTCTGGCACGACGGAACGGAGTTCACCTCGGCAGACGTGCGGTTCGGCTGGCAAGTCGCCGCTGACCCGGTGGCACTGGGCCGGTCCAGCTTGACGCTGCGCCAGATGCAGGACGTCACGGCGCCTGACCCGTACACGGTGGTGGTGCACTGGCGCGAGACCAGCCGATTCGGCGGTGAGATGGGCCGCACCCAGATGACACCGCTGCCGCGCCACATCCTGGAGCCCGCCTTCCTCGCGGATACCTCGACCTTCGCCGCCCAGCCGTACTTCTCCGACCATGAAGCCCTGGTTGGCAATGGCGCCTATCGACTGCTGACCTGGGAACGCGGCAGCCATGCAACCGTCGAAGCCTTCGACCGCTACTACGGGGGTCGCCCGAAGATCGACCGCGTCACGTTCCGATTCATTCCCGACCCGCGCACCACAATGGCAAATGTGCTATCCGGCGCGGTGGACATCGCCTATCGAGGCATCGGCTACGACGAGGCGGTTTTCATCCAGCAGGAGTGGGCGAAGAGCGACGGTGGCACGGTCCAGAACGCACCGACGAACTACCGCCACATCCTGTTCCAGATGCGCCCCGAAATGGCCGTGCCGCGTGACCTGCTCAACGTGCAGGTTCGGCGCGCGCTCATGTATGGCGCGAACCGTGAGGACATGGTGCAGGCCGTGTTCCCCGGCGTCGGGCCGGAGATGGTCGCCGACGGCATTGGCTGGCCCGGCTCGGCCAATGGCGACGCGGTGCGCCAGTCGGTGGCGCGTTACGCGTATGACCCGACGCGCGCGGCCGCGCTTCTTGATTCGGTTGGCTGGCGACGGGGCGGCGACGGCATTCTAGTGAAGGCGACCGGCGAGCGATTCGACATGGAGCTGCGCTCATCCGGTACCAGCGAATTCGAGCGCATCTTTACGCTGATGAAGCGCGATTACGGACAGCTTGGCATTGAGCTTTCGTTGCTCTCGTTTGGCGGTCGCATTCAGGACCCGTCGATCCAGGCGTACTTCCCCGGCATGCTGCAGACCGGGTTTCCGTTTAACTTCCCTACTTTCGGGAACCGCTGGCAGAGCCGCAACGTGGACGGGCCCGAGAACCGCTTCTCGGGCGGTAACCGCAGCGGATATATCAATCCCGCCCTGGACACGGTGCTGGACAACCTGGAGCGAGCGATCCGTCCCCAGGACGAAGCACGGCTGTACGGCGATGCCTGGCGCATCCTCACAGAGGAGATGGCCGTCATGTCCCTGTACTTCGTGCCGCAGTCGGTAGCCGTCCGCAAGGGGATCACGGGTGCGCTGCCAAAGAACCCGTCGGGCCTGCCCACCTGGCGAGTCCAGACCTGGGACGTCGTCTGACCGCCTAAAGCATCCCGAGTAATCGCCAGTAGGGGACGCAGAGAACAATTGCCGCCAGGGTGACCGCGGCGTAGCCGAATGCGACTCGCTTCGCTTGCGCGTGCGAGTACAGGCGACCGTCCGTCGCCCGGTAGGCCACCTCGTAGGCCTGCGTCTGCTTGTCCGAGAACCACAGGCTGCTCGTGGCGAGGAGCACTACTACAACGAGCCACGGGTTGACGCCCATGGCCGTCGCCATCGGGATGAACACGAGGCTGAGGGCCAGAATTGCCTGGCTCGCCTCGATGACGAGCCGCACGAGCATGCCCGCGGCCGCGACGAGGAGAAGGAATCCGACCGGGCCAACAAACGCGAGAGGCGCGCTGTCCAGCACACCGGGCTCGCCCGCGGTTCCGGCCGCCGCGCCACCGCCGATGCCGAGCGCGTGCACCATGTGCCCGATGCTGAGCGCTCCCCCGTAATAGATGAGGTATCCCCAGTCCATCTCTCGGAGCGAGCCCTGGTCGAATGAGCCCAGCGCGACGGCGGCGAACAGCCCGAGAATGGCGACCACACCCACGTGCACGTGCAAAGCGGGCGCGACGAACCAGCCAAGGACGGTGAGCACGAGCACGACGACCATCGCCAGCTCGCGCGACGTGGGTGGACCCAGCACCGCGAGCTGGAGGTTCAGGCGCTCCCGCGAAGGGGCGGAGTCGATGCTCGGACGAAGCAGGACAAAAAGCGCTCCCATCGCTCCGAGACTGACGAGCGCACCGAGCGGAAGCGCCGCCACCAGCCACGACAGCCAGTCGATCTGCGAACGCCGATCGGCAGGCAGGAGCCCCCACGCCAGCAGGCACACCGGAGCGGCGTTCATGAAAAGGAACATCAAGGGGCCCGAGCCGATCCAGGCGGCGAGGCCGAGCACGGCCGCGGCTGGCTCGCGGTCCTTCAGGCGCGACGCCTGGGCCACAGCCAGGGCGAGCGGCCCGGTGAGGGCGGCCCGCCCGCGCGGGT
>JBGPIJ010000307.1:0-3151 GCA_041484865.1 Gemmatimonadota bacterium | reverse complement strand
TCCCGAGTGCTCGAAGACGATCTCCACCATCTCGGTGAAGTATTCGTTCAGGAGCCGCGCGATCTCGTCCGGTCCCATGGACTCGGATAGCGGCGTGAACCCGCGAATGTCGGAGAAGAAAATGACCACCGGCCGCTTCTGGCCGCCGAGCTGCACCGCGCCTTCCTGCTGGGCGATCTGCGAGGCGAGGTTCGGGGCGAAGTACCGCTGGAAGTTCGAGAGCACGAGCGCCTCACGGCGCAGCTGCTCCGAGCGGCGCGAGTTCTCGATGCCGACCGCGGCGAGACTTCCGAAGGCGATCAAGAACTCGAGGTCTTCGTCGGCGAACGAGTGCGTGGCGGTGAGATTGTCCACGTAGAGAATACCGAGCACCTTCTGGTCCGTGCCCATGAGCGGCGTGCACATCGCGCTGCGCACGCTCTGGATGAGGATCGACTTGCCCTTGAAGCGCTCGTCGGCCGCGGCGTTGTCCGACAGGATCGCGACCCGCTCTTCGACTGCCTTGCGGGCGATGGACTGCGGCACGTGCTTCGCGGCCGCCGCACTGCCCGTGCGCCCCTTTGACACGCGCGGCACGAGCTCGTTCGTCGCCGGCTCGAGCAGCAGGATCGACACCCGGTCCACGCTCATGATCTGGAACGTGAAGTCCACGACCTTGTCCAGCAGCCGGTCCAGCTCCTGCTGCTTCGACAGCTCCTTCGAGATCTCGAGCAGGAGCGACAGCTTCTTCTCGCGCCGCTCCTCCACCGACTGCGCCGTGACCTTGAGGTGCGAGGCCCCGGACGGGCTCGCGTCCACGATCGCCGGTACGCCTCCGGAGACGCTCACCGGGAGCTGCCGGACGATCGTGCCGCCGGCCGGCACGCCGGGCTTGGGGGTGTCGAACCGCGGCACGACCTGGGGGCGGGGCGCGGCCGCCGTCACCGCTTTCACCCGATAGGCCACCTTGCCGAAGGTGATGACGTCGTTCTCCGCGGCCACCGCTTCGGTGACGCGCGCGCCGTTCAGGAACGTGCCGTTCGAAGAGCCGAGGTCCTTCACCCGCACGCCGCTGTCGGCGAGGGCGACTTCGGCGTGTTTCCGGGAGATGGTGGGGTCGTAGATGGGGACGTCGCTCGTCACGGCGCGTCCGACCACCACGGTGCGTCCGGGTTGCAGGTCGATTGTCTGCTCGCCCGTGGTGCTCAGCAGCTTGAACACGAGCGCAAAATATATGTCAATCGCCTGCCTTGGCGAGGGCCAGGGCCTTGAGCACCGCCTGGGCTTTCGCTTCCGTCTCGGCGAATTCGCGGGCCGGGTCCGAGTCGACCACGATCCCCGCGCCCGCCTGCACGCACACGCGGTCGGGAAGCACGATGCCTGAGCGGATCGCGATCGCCGTGTCCATGTTAGCCGCCCCCCAGCTCACGTAGCCCACCGCGCCCGCGTAGGGGCCGCGCCGCTCCGGCTCGAGCTCGTCGATGATCTCCATCGCCCGCACCTTCGGGGCCCCGGTGACCGTGCCCGCGGGGAAGCACGCCTTGAACACGTCCAGCGCATCGTAGCCGTCGCGCAGGCGCCCGCGCACCTCGCTCACCAGGTGCTGCACGTGCGAGTAGCGCTCGACCGTGAGGAAATCGCTCACCCGCACGCTGCCGTACTGCGCGACCCGACCGACGTCGTTCCGTCCGAGATCCACGAGCATCATGTGCTCGGCGAGCTCTTTCTCGTCGGCGCGGAGCGCCTGGGAGAGCGCTTCGTCCTCCGTGGGGCTCTTGCCTCGCGGTCGTGTCCCCGCGATCGGGCGCACCGTGACTTCCCCATCTTCGACCCGAACCAGCACTTCGGGCGAGCTGCCCACGTAGGTGAAGTCGTCGAGCGCGAGATAGAAGAGGTAGGGGGCGGGATTGAGCGCCCGGAGATAGCGATACAGCCGCAACGGATCGACGGCGCCGGGCGCGTCCTGTCGCCGCGACAACACGGTCTGAAAGGTGTCTCCCGCGCGGATGTACTCGAGGATCCGCTGCACGTCCCGCTCGAAGGTCTCCCGGGGGTAGTTCGACACCGTGGGCACGGGCGGAACGCTGTCCCGCAGCGCGAGCGGGGTCAGGTCGTGTGTCGTGGCCAGCCGCCCCGCCAACTCGTCGAGCCGCGCCTCCGCGGCGTCGTACAGCCGGTGCAGCAGACCGGCGGGGCCGCCCCGAGGCGCCTCCACGTTGACGACGAGGATGGCGCGCCCGAACAGGTTGTCGAGGATCACGAGACTGTCGGCGATCATCATCACCGCATCGGGCAGGCCGAGGGCGTCGGCCGGGGGCCGCGGCAGGCGCTCGATGCTGCGCACCAGATCGTATCCCAGATAACCGACGGCGCCGCCGGTGAAGCGCGGCAGTCCAGGCAGCGAGACGGCGGGCAGGGCGCGCATCTGCTGGGCCAAATGCCCGATCGGGTCCGTGGTGTCGCCCGCCGCTACCCAGCCCGTGGGTCGAGTCCAGCGCTCGACCCGGGTCCCGCGATAGCGCCATACCTCTCGCGGCTCCGTGCCGAGGAACGTGTAGCGGGCCCAGCGCTCGCCGCCGACGAGCGATTCGAGCAGAAACGCGAACGGGGGACGCGCGACCTTGGCGAACGCCCCGACCGCCGTGTCGGCGTCGAGCACCACTTCGCGCACGACGGGCACCATCCCGCCCGAGCCCGCCCGGGCCAGGAACGCGGCGCGGGCGTCGGTCACGCGTGCGCGGCGCTTGCCGCCGCCCCCGGGCGCCGCGAGATTACGCCGCGATGCGCCAGTCGCCGCTCCTCGTCGTATGGCTCGCCTGCGCCGTCCCCCTCGCCCTTCCGTCCGCCGCCAGCGCGCAAACCTGGAACAGTGATTCGGCGCTCGCCCTGGTGCGGCGCGCCACGCTGCGCCGCAGCCAGGCCGCCAGCGACACCGCCCTCCGGGATTACAAAGCGCAGGCCCACGGCTTCCTCTTTTTTCTCGGGCAATTCGGTGAAGGGCTGACCGAGCCACCGCGGCTCATCCGCGCCGACCAGTTGGAGCTCGAAGTGTACTGGAAGGCCCCGGGACTGAGCAAGCAACGCATCATCGGCTGGCGCAACCGGGCCGATCTGCCGACCGACATCGTCTATCACCGCGACCATTTGGGCATCGTTCAGAATAACTTCGGGG
>JBGPIJ010000306.1:0-3191 GCA_041484865.1 Gemmatimonadota bacterium | reverse complement strand
CGGCTCGGGCGGCGCGCTCGCCGTCGGCCTCGCCGACCGCGTCATCATGTTCGAGAACTCCGTGTACTCGGTGATCTCCCCCGAAGGCTGTGCCGCGATTCTCTGGAAGGACGCGAGTCAGCGGGAGCGCGCCGCCGAAGCCCTGAAGCTCACGGCGGAGGACCTGCTCGAGCTCGGCGTGATCGACGAGATCGTCCCCGAGCCGCCCGGCGGGGCGCACGCCGATCCCGAGGCGGCCGCCGACCGGCTCGGCGAAGCGCTGCGTCGCCACGTGCGGCAGCTGCGCAAACTCCGCATCGAGAAAATCCTCCGGCGCCGCGAGGAGAAGTACCTTTCGATGGGCGCGCTGAAGGAGTCGTGAGCTCGAATCCCCTCGCCGGGGCCAAGTTCTACCTCACCACGGCGATCGACTACTCGAACGGCGACCCGCACCTCGGCCACGCGCTCGAGAAGATCGGCGCGGATTGCATCGCCCGCCATCGACGCCTCCGCGGCGACGCGGTGCACTTCCTGATGGGCATGGACGAGCACAGCCAGTCGGTCATCCAGGCCGCCGCCCGGACGCAGGTGACCCCACGGGCGTGGGTGGACCGGATGGCGGATACGTTCGCGTCCTACTGGCGCCGGCTGCACTGCAGCAACGACGACTGGATCCGCACCACGGAGCCCCGGCACGCCCGCGGCGTCGTGGGCCTGCTCGAGCGCATCCGGCAGCGCCGGCCCGACGACCTGTTCGTCGCCGAGTACGAGGGGCTGTACTGTACCGGCTGCGAAGAGTTCAAGACCGGGACCCAGATCGTCGACGGCCGTTGCGTCGAGCACCCCACGCTCGCGCTCGTCCCCACGCGCGAGCGGAACCACTTTTTCCGGCTCAGCGCCTACCGCGACGCCGTGCTCGAGCGAATTCGCGCGGGCACGTTCGCGGTGGAGCCGGAGATTCGCCGCAACGAAGTGGTCCGGCTGCTCGAGGCGGGCCTTCAGGACATTTCCATCTCGCGGCTGCGCCAACCCTGGGGCATTCCGTTCCCCGACGATCCGCAGCAGACGGTCTACGTGTGGTTCGACGCGCTGATCAATTACCTGTCGGCGACGGGCTTCCCCGACTCGGGGTTCGAGCGGCTCTGGCCCGCAGACCTGCACGTGATCGGCAAGGGGATCACGCGATTCCACTGCGTCATCTGGCCGGCGATGCTCCTGGCCGCCGATCTCGCGCTGCCGCGCGCGGTGTGGGCGCACGGATACGTGCAGTGGTCGGGAACGAAGATGAGCAAGACCGCCGGCACCGCCGTGAGCCTCGACGAGGCGATCGAGCGCCACGGCCCCGACGCGCTCCGCTATTTCCTGCTCCGCGAAGTCGGATTCGAAGGCGACGGCGACTTCACCTGGGAGCGGTTCGATGCGCGCTACACCGCCGAGCTCGCCGACACGCTCGGTAATCTCGTCTCGCGCTCGCTGTCGATGATTCACCGCTACCGCAGCGGCACGGTGCCACGGGCCCCGGACAGCGTCGGATCGCCCTTCGACGCCGAGGTGCGCGACGCGCTCCTGCCCTACACGGAATGGATGGACGGCTATCGCCTGCACGACGCGGCGGCGCAACTGATGAGCATCGCCACGAGCGCCAACCGCTACATCGAGGAGAGCGCGCCCTGGAAGCTGGCGAAGGAAGCCGCGCAGGCGCAGCTCGACGTCGTGCTCGCCAATCTGGCGCGCACGCTCGTCCGGCTCGCGATCCTCGCGTTTCCCTTCATGCCCGAGAAGGCCCGGGCGATCTGGAACGCGGTGTGTCCCGATCTCCCGCTCACACCCGCCACGCTCGACGCCGCCGTGCTGGGTATCGAGGGGCGGAGTGTAGGGAAACCCCCCATTCTCTTTCCCAAGCCGCGTCCTGACGCGCTTAATGCCACAAACAACGTGACTTAGCTCACACGTCGCCGTGTTGACGGCTGGTGGGGCGGGGCGTATGTTTGCTGCCCCTTCGGGAACCGGACGCGAGCGCCCCCTCGTCCGGGGCAGTGCGACAACCCGTAGCACATTGCCGTCAGTGAGGTGTCCCAACAGCGATGCGGAAGCGCGCGGAACGACGTTGGACGGTCATGTTGGTGCCCCACGGCTCGGGAGCGTCCCGCGCCGTGGAGGTCTCGCACACCGTCATCAAGGTCCTCATGGGAATCGGGGGCCTCGTCGTGTCGCTCGTCATCGTGCTGGGCGTGGCGGCGATCGTGCGCGGCGTGAACATCACCCGCAACCGCGCGCTCGAGCGCGAAAACCACGTCCTCGCCGACGAAGTGCAGCGGATGCGGGCGCGGCTCTCGGGCCTGCACGATACGCTCACCTTCATTGGGCAGCGTGAACAGGATCTCCGTCTGCTCGCCGGCCTGAACCCGATCGATCCCACCGTACAGCAAGCGGGCATCGGCGGACCGTCAGGCAGATGGTCAGAGCGGGACAGCCTCGCCGCGGTCGGCCCCAACGGCCAGCAAGCGCTCGCCGCGCGGATGGACGTGGACGCCATGATCCGCCGGGCGAACATTCTGGTAAAGTCGGTCAACGAGGCGTACGACTCGCTGCACAGCCACCAGGCGCGTTTCGCCGCTACTCCCTCCATCATGCCGACCAAGGGTTGGCTGTCGAGCGCGTTTGCCGCCGAGCGGGAGCACCCGATCCTGCACTTGGCTCGGCCGCACGAGGGAATCGACGTCGCCGCTCCCATGGGAGCGGAAATCGAGGCGCCGGCCTCGGGCGTCGTCGCCGACGTTCGGTGGGAGGAAGGCTACGGCAACTTGCTGACGATCGATCACGGGTACGGTCTCGTGACTCGCTACGCCCATTGCTCCAAGATTCTCGTCGTGCGCGGCCAGCGCGTGAAACGCGGCCAGAAGATCGCGCTGGTGGGATCCACGGGCCTCGCCACCGGTCCCCACGTCCATTACGAGGTGTGGGTGAGCGGCAAGGCGGTGGACCCGAAGAAATTCGTGATGCCGGATGCGATCGTAGACTGAGACTGGAAGGCGACGGAAGGACGGACGGAAGGGGGATGGCTCACCGATACCTGGCGCGCCATCCCCCTTCCGTCCTTCCGTCGCCTATTTCGAAAAATCGACCTTAGGGGCTTCCGCCGCCGTCGGTGTTTGCAGCTGGAAATACTGCCGCGGTCCCTTCCCGAGTACCTTCGCCGTGAGCACCTGCGG
>JBGPIJ010000305.1:0-3205 GCA_041484865.1 Gemmatimonadota bacterium | reverse complement strand
CCTCGGCGACCTGATCGAGCGCGGACGAACCGACGAGCTGTTCACGAGACCCGCGGAGGATCAGACCGAAGCGTACATCACCGGGAGGTTCGGATGACGGCTATTGCGGCGGACCGGCGGACGGCCGGACGAGCGGATGGACCCAACGGTCCGCCCGAACGCGCGACGGCGCGACCACCCATCCTCGACGCGCGGAACTACAGCTTCTGGTACGGGCCCACTCAGGCGCTGTCCGACATCACGCTCGCCGTCCCCCGTCGCGCGATCACCGCGCTGATCGGGCCGTCCGGCTGCGGCAAGTCGAGCTTTCTCCGCTCCGTCAACCGGCTCAATGAGCTGATCCCGCGCACGCGCCACGCGGGGGACATCCTGCTCGAGGGCGTGTCCGTCTTCTCGCACGGCACCGACGTCGTCGCGTTGCGCCGCCAGGTGGGCATGGTCTTCCAGCAGCCGAACCCGTTTCCCAAGTCGATCTTCGATAACGTGGCGTACGGTCCGCGGTTGAACGGCCTCGGCCGCGAGCGCGAAGTCCCGGAGCGCGTGGAGCGGGCGCTGCGCCGCACCGCGTTGTGGGATGAGGTGAAGGACCGCCTGCATACGCCGGGGACGAGCCTCTCGGGCGGTCAGCAGCAGCGGCTCTGCATCGCCCGGGCGTTGGCGAACGAGCCCGAGATTCTGTTGATGGACGAGCCGTGCTCGGCGCTCGATCCGGCCTCCACCCAGCACATCGAGGAGCTGATGATCGAGCTGAAGGAGACCTATGCGATCGTCATCGTGACGCATAACATGCAGCAGGCGTCGCGTGTCTCCGACTTCACGGGGTTCTTCTATATGGGCCGGCTCATCGAGTTCGAGGCGACGAAGGAGCTCTTCACACGGCCACGGGACGAACAGACCGAGGCCTACATCACGGGGAGGTTCGGTTGAGCGCGCGACCCGAGCACGAGGGGCGGAGCCCCGGAGTGCACCGCCATTTCCACGACGAGCTGTCCGACCTGAAGGCCAAGCTGCTCACGATGTCCGGCGAAGCGCAGGACGCGCTGGGACGCGCGCTCGACGCGCTGCTGCGCCGCGACGGGGACCTCGCCGTCCAGGTGATCGCGGGCGACCGTGGTCTCGACGCGCTGGAGGTCCACATCGAGGAGCGCGTGGTCGATCTCCTCGCCACGCAACAGCCGATGGGCCGCGACCTGCGCCTGCTCATGTCGGCGATGAAGATCGCGAACGACCTGGAGCGCGTCGGTGATCACGCGGTGAACATCGCGCAATCCGCGGAGCGGCTCCTCGCCGCCCGCCTCATCGCCCCCGAGCCCGAGCTGCTCGAAATGGCGCGGCAGGCGCGCTCCATGCTCTCGGGGGCCCTGGACGCGTTCGTGCGGGGCGACGCCGCCCTCGGCCGTGAGATCTGCCGCCGGGACGACCACGTGGATGCGCTCCATCACTCCGTGTTCCGCATCCTGCTCACGCACATGATGGAGGACCCGCACATCATCGGCGCGGCGATGGAGCTGTTTCTCGTGAGCCGGAACCTGGAACGCGTCGCCGACCTCGCGACCAACATCGCCGAGGACGTCGTCTTCCTCGTCGAGGGGAAGAGCATCAAGCACCACTCGGAGCAGACCTAGCCGCCCCATCTCCCTTCGGCGTCCGGCGCCTGGCGCGACACCCTCAGCTCGGGGTTCACGAAGAGCTTGATCAATGCGAGCCCCGCAATGAACCCCCCCACGTGGGCCCACACCGCGATGCCCCCCTCCACGCGGGAGAGGGCGCCGACCGTGCCGAGCAGGAGCTGCAGCACGAACCAGTAGCCCAGGATGACGTAGGCGGGAAGCGCAACCGACGTCACGAAGAATCCGAGCGTGACGAGCGTATGCACCCGCACGCGCGGATACAGCAGGATGTACGCGCCGAGCACTCCACTGATCGCCCCGGATGCGCCCACCATCGGAAGCCGGGACTGGGGGTCCACCAGCACCTGGGTGGCCGCCGCCGCCGCGCCGCACAGCAGGTAGAAGGCCACGAACCGGCCGTGCCCCATCGAGTCTTCGATGTTGTTTCCGAAGATCCACAGGAACCACATATTCCCGATGAGGTGCAGCCAGCCGCCGTGCATGAACATCTACGTCAGCACCGTGAGGAACGAGGGCGCGTCGATCACGCAGGCGAGCCCTGGGCCGAGGCGCACGGTCGTCCCGATTGGGATCGAATGCGTGATCTCCCCCGGGATCAGCCCCAGCCGGCAAACCGCCATCCCCAGACTCCCCGACGATCCCGCGCCTTCCAAGAACAGCCAGGCGAGAACGTTGAGGACGATGATGCCGATCGTTACGATCGGCGACAGCACGGTCGGGTTCTCGTCCTTATAGGGAATCACAGGCGATGAAATGTAGCGCCGCTCTGCCATAGTGGCACCTTTGTGCGGCATAGGACTTGCGCCCGCAACGGGTGGCTCACTCTGCGCATCAACATCTTCATCTGACGGGAGCGACAGTTATGGCTGAGAAGATCATCGGCATCGACCTCGGGACGACGAACTCCGTGGTGGCGGTCATGGAGGGCGGGGATCCCGTGGTCATCCCGAACGCTGAAGGGGGGCGGGTCACACCCTCAGTCGTGGCGTTCACGAAGGACGGGGAGCGGCTGGTCGGGCAGGTCGCGAAACGGCAGGCGGTCACCAATCCACAGAACACGGTGTTCTCGATCAAGCGCTTCATGGGACGCCGCCTCAACGAAATCGTCGAGGAGACGAAGCGCGTACCCTACAAGGTCGTCGAGGGGCCGAACGGCCTCGTTGCCGTGGACATTCAGGGGAAGCGCTACACGCCACCCGAGATCTCGGCGATGATCCTTCAGAAGATGAAGCAGACCGCGGAGGACTACCTCGGTCACAAGGTCGAGAAAGCGGTCATTACCGTCCCCGCCTACTTCAACGACTCGCAGCGCCAGGCGACGAAGGATGCCGGCAAGATCGCCGGTCTCGACGTCGTGCGCATCATCAACGAGCCGACCGCGTCGGCGCTCGCCTACGGGCTCGACAAGAAGAAGGAAGAGAAGATCGCGGTGTACGACCTGGGCGGCGGCACGTACGACATCTCGGTCCTCGATCTCTCGGAAGGCGTCTTCGAGGTGAAGTCCACCAACGGCGACACGCATCTGGGCGGCGACGACTTCGACGGCCGCATCATCGAGTGGCTGAACGCCGAGT
>JBGPIJ010000304.1:0-3216 GCA_041484865.1 Gemmatimonadota bacterium | reverse complement strand
CGCGCGTCCGCTGCGCCACCGTGTAGGCGAGCACGCCGTAGAGGCCGACCGCGGCCAGCAGGGTGGCCAGCGCGGCGAACGCCGCCGCCATCGTGCTGATGAAGCGATCCAGGAAGACGTTCTCCCGCACCTGCTGCGGCATCGTCTTGAGATCCTCCACCGGGACCGTCGCGTCGAGCTTCTTCATGATGGCGGGGATGGTGCGCACGAGTTCGCCCGGCGGCAGCGAGGTGCGCGCGTAGAAGTTGATCGCGCTCACGTGGGCGTCCTGCCGCCAGGGCGTGTAGAACACCGGCGGCACCGGCAGCTTCACGTCGCTGTACTTGGCGTTCTGGAGGAGTCCGACGATCTGGGTGTCGAGCGAGTCGCGCCCGCTCGTGGACATGTATTTCCCCACGACGTCCTTGCCCATATTGAACTTCTTCGCGAACGCCTCGTTGACGACGGCGACCTTGGGCGCGCCGAGACCGTCAGCCCGCGTGAACTCGCGCCCCGCGAGCAACCGCATCCCCAGCGTGCTGAAGTACGGGGCGCCCACCTCGTTGTAGCGCGAATTGTCATCCACGTCGGGGCCGGACGCGAAACCCTGCACGTGGACGCTCGTGCCCCAATTGTCCCCGGCCAGCAACGGCACGAGCGACGCCGTGACGCCGGTGACACCCGGGATCGCGGCGAGCTCCTCTTCCACGCGCCCGTACAGAATGGCCGAACGCGTGCTGTCGTAGCCGCTGCGCTCCGGCGAGATCGCGAAGGTGACGATGTCGTCCACGCGCAGACCCAGCTCCACGCGGCTCACGTTCACGAGGCTCTTCATGAACAGCCCCGCCGAGATGAGCAAGGTCATCGACAGCGTGATCTGCACGGTGACCAGGGCCCAACGAAAGCGCGCCGCGCCGCGCGTGCTCGAGATCTGGCCGGCGTTGGCGCGAATGGCGGTCACGAGATCGCCACGCGTGCTGTACAGCGCCGGGTAGAGGCCGAAGAGCAGCCCGGTGGCGATGGACAGCGCCGCCGCGAAGAGCAGCATCGAGGGTTGCAGCTCGAAGTGGAAGGTGGTGGCCGCGTCCGGCGGGAGCAGCGCGGCGATGCCGCCGAGCGTCCACTTCGCGACGAAGAGGCTCGCGACGCCGCCCATGAGGGCCAGGACCACGGACTCGGTGAGCAGCTGCGCGAGCAGCTGGCGGCGGGCGGCGCCGAGCGCCAGGCGCACGGCCATCTCCATGGCGCGATTCGCGCCGCGCGCGAGCAGCAGGTTCGCGATGTTCGCGCACGCGATCAGCAGCACGATCCCCGTGATGCTGAAGAGGAGGATGAGCGGCGTGCGCGCCTCGCGATGGACCGAACTCTGCCCGCGCTGCCCCGCCACGACCCCGATCTCCTTCGTCTTGAACTTGCCGAGTGTGAGCGGGCTCATCCCCTTCTGCAGCGGCGCCTCGACGTCGTTGATGATCGGCCGGTATAAGGCGTTGAGGCCGGTGCGCGCCTGCGCGATCGAGACGCCCGGCTTGAGGCGCCCGAACAGATAGGCCCAGTAGCTCCGGCGATTCTCGAAATCGTGGAACCAGGGCGACAGGACGCCGTGCATCGTGATCGGCACGAACACGGACGCCTTCGAGCCGAGCGTGGTCCCTTCGAAGCCGGGCGGCGCCACCCCCACGATGGTGAACGATTGCCCGTTCACGATGATCGTCTCGTTGATCACGGCCGGATCGGCGCCGAGGCGCGACGTCCAGAAGCTGTGGCTCAGCACGGCCACGAAATGGCCGCCGATGTTCTGATCGTCGGCGGGGTTTAGCAGGCGGCCAAGGGCGGGGCGCAGCCCGAGCGTCGGGAAGTAGGAGCCCGACACGAGCATCCCCGTGCCGCTCATCGGTTGGTTGTGGAAGGAGAGACTCACCCCGAAGGCGCGATGCGCGGCGAGGCCGGAGAGCACGGTCTGTTTCTGCTCGAGGTCCCGGAACATCCGGTAGCTGAAGACCTCGTCACACTCGCCCGCCTGGTTGCACGATTGCGAACCGGGCTTGGGGCCCGGCGCGGAGAGATTCACCAGGTCGCCCGGCTCCCGCACGGGGAGCGGCCGCAGCAACATTTGGTCGAAGAGCGAGTAGATCGCGGCGTTCGCGCCGATGCCGAGCGCGAGGGACAGGATCGCCACCGCCGTGACGAAGGGCGTCTTGAAGAGCGTGCGGAAGGCGAGCTTGATCTGGCGCATCGGAGGGGTGGGGATGGGGTTGTCAGGCCGTCGCGCATCGTGCATCGACCATCGCAACCGCCGTGACGATGGGCGATGGTCGATGCACGATGGCCCTACTCCCCTAGGACACTCCGAGTTTCCGAATGGTTCGCGAGCCCCTCCCTACCGCGGAGGCTGCGTCAGCCAGCCGGTGGCCCCCTGGTGACCCGCACACGCGTGAGTGTGGCTCGCGTCATGAGAGTACGTGCCGTCCTTGCACTTGGCGGTGGCGCCCTCGGCCTTGTTGTTCGCGCTCTTGTCCGTGCCGCTCGCCGTGCCTGGGGAGGACTGCGGCGGCGTCATCGTCGGGCCGACGATCGCGCCTTCCTTGGGCTTGACGACCGGGGCGACCGGCGACGTCGCACCCTTGTTGCCGGAGATGGTCGGGCTCGCCGGCGTCATGATCTTGGTCGGGGAGGAGGACGCGGGGTCGCGAGGCGACGCGGTCTTGCCGCCGGACATGGTCGGGCCGACGATCCCTCCCGCCTTAGAATCGGTCGGGGCGATGATCCCTCCCGCCTTGGAATCGGTCGGGGTGACGATCCCTCCCGCCTTGGAATCGGGCGGGGTGACGATCCCCGCTGCCTTCGACGCGGTCGGCGAGCGGCCGTTCACATGGGTCGGGGTCGGACCTGCGGCGGCGCCCGCGGCCGAGGACGCACCCACCGTCGGCGCGGCCGCCTTCTTCTTCGGCGGGGGCGCGTTCACCGCGACCGATCCCCGCCCCGGGGGTGCGTTCACCGCGACGGACCCCGGTGCCGGCTTAATGCCACCGTGGTTCGAGCAAGGGGCCTTCACATCCGATCTCGATGTCGTCCCGTCGTTGCAGTTGACGGTGTGCGCTTGGGCGCTCAGCGCGGCGGATGCGAACAGTAGCCCGACTGCCGCAGCCAGCGAACGGACCTGCGTGCGAGCGGTGAACATGAGAACATGCTCCATGGAAGGAGGGACGACGCGTGCCGGTCTACGTTAGCACGCTCGAT
>JBGPIJ010000303.1:0-3242 GCA_041484865.1 Gemmatimonadota bacterium | reverse complement strand
GGCTTCGCCGTGCCGCCGAGTGACGTCACCATCTTGCACGTGGCGTCCGCGCTGTCGACCTTCACCATGACGCCGATGAGCGGCGGCGTCCCCTTCGGAGTGTTGGGGTCCGCGAGGTCGAAGACGCCGCCGATGCTGCGCCCGCCGACCTGCGCCGCGTGGCCCATGCCCGGCAGCTCGACGTAGGTCCAACCGAGCAGCTTGCCGAAGAATGCGCGCGCCTGCGCCGGTTCCGGCGTCAGCATGTTGATCCAGCAGAATTCGCCCGTCTTGCGCGTGCCCGTCGTCATCGGCGACCTCCCTCGTCCAGGTGTGGACGGGTATCGTCGCCGGTCCTGACGGGCGTGTCAAGATGCGCTGGCGCCGCGTCGCCAAGGGGCCGTGCGAGCAAGCCGCAAAGCCGCCGCACGCCAGCCGAGCTACGGCGCCGTCACCAGCCGCTCGAATCGGGGATTGCCCTTCAGAGAGGCGAACGTCGGGTCGATCCGAAGCCAACCAGGCGACAGGGGATCGGGTACTCGCAGGAGAGCCTCGAGCCGGTCCAGCGCTTTGTCCGGCTGTCCCGCGAGCAGATAGATACGTGCTAGAAGATTCTCGATGTACGGCCTCGCCAACCCCTGCGTGAGCGGCTGCAGCCCCACCGCGCGCTCGCCTTCAGCGGTCGCCTCGGCGGTGCGGCCGTTGTAGGCCAGCGCCATCGCTCTGAGCGCGACCACTTGGCCCCGGTCAGCGCGGTTTCCCCAGTCTGAGAGTTGCGCGGTATACGCGCCGGCCGCGGTGTCGCCGTAGACACGTGCGCGCGCCCGATCCCCTCGCAGCCAGTACGTTTCCGCAAGCGCGAGCGCCCAGTCGGCCCGACCACCGTCGAGGTCGGCGGGGGTGAGCCCGAGCAGGATCCGCTGCCGCTCGTCGTCGAGCGTCCAGATGAGATCCTCCCGCAGCGCCACGTACGCCACCACAGGCTTCGGCCCGAGGCTCTGCTCCGTCGTTTGCCAGATCTGGCGGACACCATCGAGATTGCCCTCGCCGGCGGCGAGGCGCGCGCGGAGGTAGGCAAGGCTCATGCTGGACGGGCGGAGCGCCCAGGCCCGGTCGAGGGTCGCCCGTGCGTCCGGATAGCGGCGCAGCCTGAGGTACACGCCCCCGAGCACTCCGAGGACGTCCGCAGACCGCGGGTCGAGCCGGACCGCGTGCTCCAAGTTGGCGACGCCCTCGGGCCAGCGACCGAGCTCCAGCTCGGCCGCTGCGGCGGCGCTCAACAGATCGGCCCGGCCCGGCGCGACCTGCAGACCCGCGCGGTACTCTCGCAGCGATGCTGCAGCGTCCCCCAACACGATGAATGCATATCGGCCCGTTGCGGCTCGGGTGTCGGGCGATTCAGGGGCGAGCGCCGTCGCCCGCTCCACGGAGTGCCGCGCCGCCTCGGCATCCGTCGTCTGGGTCCCGCCGAGGCGGAATGCGTCGAGTTGGACCAGCGCGAGCGCGGCCCAGGCTGCCGCGAACCCCGAATCGAGCGCCACCGCCCGCTGGAACTCCGCAAGAGCTGTGCGGAGTACTTCCGGCCTGTACTCGCCGGCCCAGAGCTCCTTCCCGCGAAGATAGGTTGTGTATGCGTCGAGGTTGTCTGTGGGCTGAGTCGCGAGCCGATCGCGCGTGCCGGCTCCGAGGGCCAGGTTCAATGCCGCGGCCACCTTGCCGGCGATGTCGGCCTGAACCACAAACACATCGGTAAGCGCAGCCTCGAATTGCTGGCCCCAACGCGTGCGCGGCGCGTGCCCGGCGCGCACATCCACGAGCTCCGGAATCACCCGCACGCGGCTCGCGCGGCCGGGGACCTTCTCCCACCGCACCGTGCCGCTGAGGAGGTAGTCCGCGCGGAGCTCGCGCGCGATCTCCTCTTGCCGCTTCCGCGTGTGGCGGTACTCGTTCGAGCTGGCGCGAGCGATGACCTCGAGTCCTCCCACCTGCGCGAGCTTGGTGCGCACCTCGTCGGTGACTCCGTCGGCAAAGTACGCGTCAGCGGAATCTCCCAGATTCTCGAAGGGGAGCACCGCGAGCACCTTGGGGCCCGCACTCTCGCTTGCCGGTCCCGCGTGCGTTTGATGCCAAGCGAAGAGAACGCCCAGACCGATGAGGAAGCCGAGCCCGAGCGCGATCGCCGCGACTGGCAGGCGCCGAGCGGCGCCCACGGCTGGAGTGACGACCGTGGTGGGCATGGCGGTCGACGCGGTCGCGGTCGATTGCAGCGCCTGCGCGAACTGGATGGCCGTGGTGAAGCGGTCCGCCGGAGCCTTGGCGAGCGCCTTCTGCACGGCCTGCTCGATCGGCTCGGGGATCGTGTCGCGCAATACTCTGAGCGGGCGCGGCGCCTCGCTGAAGCGGCGAGCGAGAATCGCCTGGGCGGTCGCCCCGGTGTACGGCGGCTCGCCGGCGAGCATCTCGTACAGCACGACCGCCAGGCTATAGATGTCGGTGCGCGCATCGAGAGTGCGCTCGCCCGCCGCCTGCTCTGGGCTCATGTACGCAGGTGTCCCGACCGCCATCCCGGTCTCCGTGAGCTGGTCGCTGCCGTCGCCGAATGCGCGCGCGATGCCGAAATCGGCGACCAGCGTGCTTCCGTCCTTCGTGAGCAGGATGTTCTCCGGCTTGATGTCCCGGTGAATCACGCCGTGCTCGTGGGCGTACCCGAGCGCGAGCGCCGCCTCGCGGGCAATCCGCAGCGTGTCCTCCACCGGCAGTTGGCGCTCCCGGGTGAGCCGGGCCCGGAGGCTCTCCCCCTCGACATAGGGCATCGTGAACCAGAGCTGCCCAGCGGACTCGCCCGAGTCGAGCACGGTGAGAATGTGGGGATGCTGCAGACGGGCGGCGAGGTGGATCTCGCGGCGAAAGCGATCGGGGCCTAAGTTGGCGGCCAGCTCGGGCCGGAGGACCTTCAGCGCGACCGGGCGATCGTGTTTCAGGTCGTGGGCCAGGTAGACCGTGGCCATGCCTCCGCGCCCGAGCTCGCGCTCGAGCGTGTAGCGGTCGCGGAGAGCGTCGGCCAACCCACTGGGAATGTCGGGCACGGAAGCCAAGATGGAGACGCCTCGAATCTGCTCGCGTCGGCCAGGCCACGCTAGCGACGGTCAGCGGTCGAGATGCCTCAATACGGAAACGCCCGAATGAAGCGATCGAGCGCGGCGACGTCGTCCGGTGTGGCTGGCAGCGGCATATCCCCTTCGGTGCCGTTGGCACTCGCCGAG
>JBGPIJ010000302.1:0-3271 GCA_041484865.1 Gemmatimonadota bacterium | reverse complement strand
CGTCGCACTCGACAGCGCGCCCCCACCCATCGCCCGGACCGAACCGGGCGGCGGCGCGGTCCTCCCGTTTCGCTACCTGAGCACCGACCGCGACGCCGCCACGATCATCTACATCCGCCCCGTCGCGGAGATCGAGCCCCTCACCTATCAGGGGGCGGCGCGGGAGTTCCGCGGCGTCCTGCATCTCGGCCTCGAGGATTCGCTCAATCCGGCGCGGTCGCGCGCGCTCTCCGCCCCGATCGCATTCCTGCTGAGCGCCGACCGGGCCCGCGTGACACCCGCGAGTCTCTCGATCCAGCACACGAATCTGCCGTTCGCGCCGATCCAGCTCGCCGCGGAAACGCCCGGCGAATCGATCCGCGTACACATTCGCCCGGCGTTCAATCCCCGCGGCGTGGACGTGCTCGTGACGGTCGAGCGTCCCGCCGTGACGCTCGAGCCCGTAACGAGCGGAGTCGCCGGATTCGGGCTCGCCGTGGCGATCGTGCACGTCACGCTCCCGCTGGAAGCGGGCTCCGCATCGCACGTCGTGCGACTGCGCGCTGGTCGCGCCATTCCCGAGCCAAGCGAGCTCGCCCTCTCGGGCGGTGAGACGAAGGACGGCCGGGTGCGCTCCGTGGGCGTCGGCGCCGATACGCTGTACGCCGAGAGCGCTCCGTTTCGATCGGACCGCCTCGTGCTCCCCTTTCTCTGGCCCCTGCACTTTCTGTTGACGTCACTGGTGGGCGGCGTGTTCGGCAGCGTCCTCGCTGGTCTCGGCGCGCGACGCCGCGGTCAGGAGACGCGACACGGCGCGTACGCGCTCGGTGGGCTCGGGACCGGCCTATTCGTGGCCGTCGCGTTCGCGGTGGGACTGAACCTCACCGGCCTCAAGATCGTCACGCAATACGGCGAGGCGGTAATCGTGATCGTTTCGGCACTGGGCGCGATTTTCGGCCTTCCGGGCCTCGGTCGTGCGGTACCGGCGCTCGGTCGCGCCCTGGCGGGGGCTCGCCTCAACGCGGGGTAAAGGTTCGGTGTAAATTTTGGGCCGTGCCGAATCGCGCAGTGCCGCTCGATCTCGATGTGATCCTCGCCCTGCGCGTGGACGAAGCCGCCGCGCACGCCCGAGCCGCCGCTTTCCCGGCAGCCCGTCCTCCTTCGAGCGAGTGGCTCGCGTGGCTGCTCTCGGCCGTGCGCTGCATCGATCTCACGTCACTCGAGGGAAACGAGACGCCGGAGGCCATCGCGCGGCTCTGCACCCAAGCGCGGCGTCCGCTGTCGCATTTCGACGTTCCAGTCGCGGCCGTCTGCGTCTATCGCAAGGACGTTCCCCTGGCCGTGCGGGAACTCGCGGGCTCCGGGATTCCGGTCGCCACGGTGGCCGGATTTCCCGCGGGATCGAACCCGCTCGCCGAGCGCGTGCGTGAAATCGCCGCCTCGCTCGCGGCGGGCGCCCTGGAAGTCGACGTCGTCATCACCCGGGCGCACGTGCTCGACGCCGCATGGCAGGCGCTGTACGACGAAATCCGGGCGTTCCGGACCGCCTGCGGCGGCGCGGTACTGAAGGTGATCCTCGCGACCGGCGATCTCGGCACGCTCACCAACGTGGCGCGTGCGAGCCGCGTGGCGCTCATGGCCGGCGCTGATTTCATCAAGACGTCTACCGGCAAGGAGGCCGTGAACGCCACCCTGCCCGCGGGGGTGGTGATGGCGCATATGATTCGTGATCACCGCGCAGCCACGGGTATGGCGGCCGGCCTGAAGCCCGCGGGGGGGATCCGTACCGCTCCCGCGGCCCTCGATTGGCTGGTGCTCGTGGTGGAAGAGCTGGGCGCAGACTGGATCCAGCCGGCATTGTTTCGCATCGGTGCCTCGAGCCTGCTCGGCGACATCGAGCATCAGCTCGAAGCACGCTCGATCACCTACACCACTCGGTCAACCTGATCCCCATGCGCCCGCACTTCATCTCGCTCCTGCTTGTCGCCCTCTTGGCCCGGCCGCTCTCTCTCGTCGCGCAGAGCCCGGACACCACCGTCCAGGCGGCCCGACGGTTCCTTGACTCCGCCGAGCGCGAGCTCGCCGTGAAGAGCATCGCGCTGAATCGCGCGGGGTGGGTGAGCGAGAACTTCATCACCCACGACACCGAGCTGCTCTCCGCCGGCGCCCAGGAAGACTTCGCCGCTGCGTTGAAGCGCCTGGTGGAGGAGTCTCAGCGCTTCGATCACGCGGGGCTGCCGGCGGATCTCGAGCGACGGTTCTTGCTCTTGAAGCTGCAGCTCGCGGCACCGGCACCGCCCGACTCCGCCCAGGCCGCGGAGATGGCGCGGCTGGGTGCGGCCCTGGACGGCGAGTACGGTCGCGGGCAGTACTGCAAGCCCGCCGCGGGGGGGAAGACGGCGTGTCGCAAGCTCGACGATCTGGAGCACGTGCTCGCCCAGTCTCGTAACCCCGACTCGCTGCTCGACGCCTGGCGCGGCTGGCACGAGTCGGTCGGCGCGCCCATGCGCGACCGTTACGCGCGCTTCGCCGCGCTCGCGAACGCCGGCGCGCAGCACATGGGCTTCCCTGACGCGGGGGCCATGTGGCGCGCGGGCTACGACATGCCGCCGGATTCCTTCGTGGCCGTCGTCGATACCTTGTGGCAAGAGGTGCGTCCACTCTACGTCCAACTGCATGCCTACGTCCGCCACCGGCTCGCGCTCCGCTACGGACCGAAGCTCGTCTCGTCCTCGGGGATGCTCCCGGTCCAGCTGCTCGGCAACATGTGGGGTCAGGACTGGGGCAACATCGCCGACGTCGTCGCCCCGCCGGGGCCCGCGGGCGCGGGCCTCGATCTCACCACGATTCTCAAGGCGCGGCATGTGGCCCCGGTCGCGATGATGCGCATGGGGGAGCGGTTCTACACGTCGCTGGGGTTCGATTCCCTGCCGTCGACCTTCTGGGAGCGCTCGCTCTTCGTCCGGCCGCGCGACCGTGACGTCGTGTGCCACGCGAGCGCGTGGTACATCGACGATCCAACCGACCTGCGCGTCAAGATGTGCATCGAGCCCACCGGCGACGCGTTCCGGACCATCCATCACGAGCTGGGGCACGACTTCTACTTCCGCTCCTACAAGGACCAGCCGTTCCTGTACCAGAACGGCGCGAACGACGGCTTCCACGAGGCGATCGGCGACGCGATCGCCCTCTCCGTCACGCCGCGCTACCTGGTGCAGATCGGACTGCTGGGCACCGAGCCGCCCCCCGCGGGCGATACCCTCCAGCTGTTACGCCAGGCGCTCGACCACGT
>JBGPIJ010000301.1:0-3298 GCA_041484865.1 Gemmatimonadota bacterium | reverse complement strand
GGCGCTCACCTGCGTGGGCGCTTCGGCGCTCGCACGGGTCGTGGCGGGGCGCGGACGGCGAGTGGGCGCCGCGGCGACGACCGGCTGTTCGGGCCAGACCGCCGTCGCGAACGCCTCCATGGTGGGGAACCGCAGGTCCGGGTCCTTCGACATGGCCCGGGTGATCGCGGCCGACACGGTGCCCGGCACCTCGCGGAGCGGCTTCAGCGTCGGGACCGGCTCGAAGATGTGCGTGTAGAGAATGGTGTGCACCGAGTCGCCCGAGAACGGCAACTCCCCGGTGAGCATGCGGTACCCCACGACGCCAAGCGAATACTGGTCGGCCCGGCCATCCACGGCCGCGCCCTTGGCCTGCTCGGGCGCCATGTAGTGCGGGGTGCCGATGATCATGCCCGTGGCGGTGAGGCTGCTCGCCGCCTGGAGCGCCTTGGAGATGCCGAAGTCGGTGAGCATGACGCGGCCGTCGTGGTCGAACATGATGTTCGCGGGCTTTACATCCCGGTGCACGACGCCGCGCGTGTGCGCATGTCCGAGCGCGCACGCCGCCTCCCACAGGACACGCTGGATGTAGTCGGTCGCCAGCGGCCGCCGCTGCTCGAGCACGTCTTCGAGCGACGTACCCGAGACGTACTTCATGACGAAATAGTTGAGCCCGCCCTCGCTCTCGACGCGATAGATCGGGATGATGTTGGGATGGTCGAGCTTGGCGGCGGTCTTCGCCTCCTGCTGGAAGCGCCGCACGACCTGATCGTCCTGCGCCACGTCGGGAGGGAGGACCTTGATCGCCACCTCGCGCTCGAGCGTGAGATCGTGCGCGAGGTACACCGTTCCCATGCCGCCGCGGCCGAGCATGCGCTCGATCCGGTACTTCCCCTCTACCAGGCGTTCCAGCCGGACGAGCAGCGCCGCAGTCGCGGTCGTGCTGGGCGGACCGCCCCCGCCCGACTGGTCGGCGCCGCACGCCGAGCAATACCGGCTCGCTGCGGGCACCGGCGTGTGACAATGCAGGCACTCCACGGTGCCGTTGGCCATCACGGTCGGCTCGGCGTGAAGGGCATCGTGCGGCCGATCGCCGGCGCGCGCACGCGAACAGAGCGGGGAAGCCGGGCGGGCGGCGCCGGGAACGCGGCGGCGGCGCATGGACCCAGCCCCGCGGCTCCGACGCACAGCTCGTAGGTCGTGGCGGTGCCGGCGTAGTCCAGCACCGCCGCGTAATAACTCCCCGCGGCGAGAGCGGCCACGGTCTGATTCACGTCCGATCCGCTGGACGTGTCCGCCAGCACGACCTGCAGCGCGACATCACCCGGGTTCGGAACCTTCATCACGTAGAGATCGAGATCCTTGAGTGAGTCTGGATGGGTGCCGGGGAACGCGTGCAGGCGGAACTGATAACTCCCGAGGACGGGTACGGTAAATCGGATCCAATCGATATCGTGCGGGTTTTCGATCGCGAGCGTGTCCCGGAACGGCACCGCCTGAATCGGCGTGCGGAGGTCGGCCGCGTTGCACGAATTGTCATCCTCGTGCGCGTCCGCGGGCAGCTCGCTCTGGTAGCCCGCGACAATCCCCAGGCCGTAGCGCCCGGCCGCCCCGTAGATGGCGATCGCATCGAGCGAACCCGCCTTGAGTCCCTTGAACGCCACGATGGTGGAGTCGCCCACCGCTTCGCTCGTCTTGAAGCCGATGCCGTGACAGGCGTGAAGTCCCGGGCCGAAGGTCCAGGAGTCGCGGCCGATCGTGAACGTCTGGGCAGCGCTGTTCCAACCGAGCGAATCCGTCAAGTACGTCACGAATGTCCCGGCGACTTGTGGGGCGGTCAGGATGATCGTGAGATCACGGGTCTCGGCCTGCGTCAGCCGGTACCAGTCCGACCCGCTCTTCTCGCCCCGCTTCAGCGTTTCGAAGGCCAACGCGGGGTTGAAGAAGACGAGCGACGGCGTCTGGGAAAACGGCGGCGGGGCGTCGAGGTTGAGCACCTGTGGCGTCGTATCATCGGGCTCGTAGATATCGCGCTCGGTCACCTTGGTCGTGTCGCCGTGCACGTAGCCGAAGATGCCATTCCCGCCCGAGATGCCGAGGAAGAAGAGGGAATCGGTGTGTGCCGGCGGCGGAACCCACCACTTGGAGCGCGCCGTTCCGCGAGCGAACACGGTGTCGGAAAACGGGACCGGGATCAGCGCCGCACCGCTCAACGTCGCGGAGAAGATCGAGTCGACCCCGACGCCGTAGACGCTCAAGATCTGCCCGTACTTGACGGTCTTGGGACGCACGCTGTCGATCTCGAGGGGCGCCGAGACGCGCACCGTGTCGGTCGCCGAGCGCGCTTGCTTGTCGAAGTTCGCGGCCGCGGCCGTGATGATCACCGTGCCAGAATTCACGCCGACCACGTGACCGGCAGGGTCAACCGTTGCCACGTTGGGGTCGCTGCTGGACCAGACGAACACCACGTTGGGAATCAGGGCCGAGTCGCCCGGCCCGATCATCTGCCAGGCCCGCGCTTTGGCCGTGCTGTCTTTTCCCCGAAGCAGGACGTGCATGGGGGTAAGACTGACGTGCACCGCGGCATCGTGCTCGGTGGGAAAAACGCAAGAGCCGAACGTTGCAATCGTCAACACCAGAACGGCTAAGTGTCCGGCTCGCATGCGGATTCCGTGGCGAAGGCGGCCCCAATCTAAAAGGCTGGGTACCGCCGTGCCATGATTGCGGTTACTAGAGCCTCCCCCGACGCTTGAGCTCGAGATATTGGGCCACAATTGATTGCGCGGCGCGCTGGGGCGCCACGTCGAGCACGATCACTCCGGCACGGCGGATGTGGGCCAGCGCCTCCTCCCGGGCGCGGAGCAGCTCTTCCGCGGCCGCCTTGCGAAACGCGGCGCGCGCGTCGGTGGGGCGCGCGTGCGCGACGCGGTCGAGCTCGGGGTCGCGCAGCGTGACGGCGACCGGAAGGTGACGCGGGCGCAGCGAGGCGACGTTTGCCACCAGTGCGTCGGACGCGAAGCGGTCGATCACGTCGGTGAACAGCACGGTGAGCGCGCGCTTGCGGTTGCGGACCGCGAGGTAGCGAAATGCCCCCGGGTAGTCGGGCTCGACGAGCTGGGGCTCCACGTCGGCGAGCACCTCGAGCACCCGCCGCAGGCCGGCGCGGCCGCGTTGCGGTGGGACGTAGTGGTGCACGCCGTCCGCGAAGCTCATCACGCCGACGCTGTCGTCGTGCCGCAGCGCGGCTTCCGCCAGATCGAGCGCGGCCTGCACGGCGTATTCGAGGCGCGCGACGCCCGCGATTTCCGCGGTGAGGAGC
>JBGPIJ010000300.1:0-3314 GCA_041484865.1 Gemmatimonadota bacterium | reverse complement strand
CGTCTCACCCTCGACGAACGGCATCGTGAACCAGAGCTTGCCGGCCGACTCTCCAGAGTCGTGGACCGAGAGGATGTGGGGATGCTGGAGACGTGCGGCGAACAGGATTTCCCGTTGAAAGCGTTCACTCCCGAGCGCGGCGGCAATGGCGGGGTGCAGCACCTTGAGCGCAACCGGGCGATTATGCTTGAGATCGTGGGCGAGATAGACGGTCGCCATCCCGCCGCGGCCCAGCTCGCGCTCGAGACGGTAGCGCGTGGCGAGAGCAGAACGGAGATCGGAAACGGCGTCGGGCAACGAAGAGCTCGGGTGTGGGAGACGAGTCAAGAATACTACTATTATCTATGACCACATTCTGCGTCACCGGGGCGAACTCCGGAATCGGCCGAGCGCTGGTCGAGGCCCTGGCGGCGCGCGGTGGCGGTCTCGTGCTCGCGACGCGCTCGGAAGAGCGCACCATGCCCGTGCTGAACGCGATCAAGAGCCAGCATCCCGGCGCCCACGTACAATGGCTGCCGATTGATGTCTCGGACCTCGCGTCGGTGCGGCGAGCCGCCGCGCGGTTCCTCGCAACCGGGCAGCCGATCGATGTGCTGGTCAACAATGCGGGTATAGCGGGGACGCGCGCACTCAGCGCGGACGGCTTCGATCTCACGTACGCGACCAACCACATCGGGCCCTTCCTGCTCACGAACCTGCTTCTGCCACGCTTGCGCGAATCAACTCAAGGGCGGATTGTGAATGTTGCCAGCGCGGCCCACAACATGGTGAAGCGGATCGACTGGTCCTTGCTCGAGCGCCGCACGAGTCCCAGGCGCAGCGGCTTCCGCGACTACGCCGTCACGAAGTTCATGAACGTGCTGCACGCGAAGGAGCTGGCGCGCCGCCTGGCCGGTACCAGGGTGACGACGTATTCGCTCCACCCGGGGGCTGTGGCGTCCAATATCTGGCGCGCCATCCCTCAGCCCCTGGGATGGCTCATGAAATTGTTCATGCTCTCGAATGAGGCGGGTGCTCGTACCCCGCTCTACTGCGCCACCGACCCCGAGCTCGCGACGACAAGTGGGCGCTATTACGACAAGTGCCGCGAGGCGAGGTGCAATCCGCTTGCGGAAGATGCAGCGCTCGCGCAGGAGCTGTGGACCAGAACTGAAGCTTGCCTCACCCCCTGACCCGCACACATTCCCCAAGAAGAGGCAATGCCCGAGACGCCAGAAATAGATACCGACAAACTCCGCGAGACCGTCGAGGAGCAGCTCGACCATGAGGGCGGGGCGTTCCTGCGGCGGATCGCCCTAACCACCGTCATTCTCGCCGCCGTCGCCGCGGGCGCCGCCCTCGAGGCGGGCAGCACGGCCAACGAGGCGCTCGTGCTGAAGACGGAGGCCACGCGCCTCCAAGCAGAGGCGTCGGACCAGTGGGCGTACTATCAGGCGAAGGGGATCAAGATCGCGGTCGCTGAGGCGACCGAAGCACCGTGGCGGAGTCTCGGGAAGCGCCCGCCCCCGGAGCTCGTTGCGAAACAACAGCGCTATGCCGCCGAGCAGGAAGCCGGCAAGACGAAGGCAGAAGCTCTCGAGCACGAGCGCGACCTTCGATCACTGGAGGGCGATCATCTACTCCATCGACACCACGGATTTGCCGACGCGGTCGCCCTCTTCCAAGTCGCGATCGCCTTGGGCGCTCTTGCAGCCCTTACGCGCAACCGCCCAGTCTGGTTTGCGTCGCTGGGCCTGGGCGCGGTGGGACTCACCTTTCTCGTTGCGCAGTTCCTTTAGCCTTGTCCGGTCGGCTGACGCCGGGGCGGCGCCCCGGGGTTATCTTAGCGCCCCATGAACGACCTCGAGGCTCGGCTCCAGGCGTCGCTAGGCGACGCCTACCGGATCGAGCGTGAGCTGGGCGGCGGGGGGATGAGTCGCGTCTTCGTCGCCAGGGAAACCGCGCTCGATCGCCAGGTCGTCATCAAGGTTCTCCCTCCCGATTTCGCCCTCACGTTGAACGTCGAGCGCTTCCGCCGCGAGATCCAGCTCGCCGCGAAGCTGCAGCATCCCCACATCGTCCCGCTGCTCTCCGCGGGTGCGGCGGGCGGGCTCTTGTACTACACGATGCCGTTGATCGAGGGGGAATCACTGCGCGCCAAGCTCGCGCGCCAGGGAGAGCTGCCCATTGCCGAGGGGATCCGCATTCTCGCGGACGTAGCGGATGCGCTCGCCTATGCGCACGCCCACGGACTCATCCACCGCGACATCAAGCCCGATAACGTGCTGCTCTCGGGCAAGCACGCCGTGGTCACCGATTTCGGCGTGTCGAAGGCGGTGTCGAGCGCCACGGGCGAGGCGCAGATTACGTCCGTTGGCGTGGCGCTCGGCACCCCCGCCTATATGGCGCCCGAGCAGGCCGCAGCCGACCCGGGGATGGACCACCGGGCAGACATCTATGCGCTCGGCGTGCTCGGGTACGAGGTCCTCACCGGCCATCCCCCGTTCAGGGGGGGATCGGCTCAGCAAGTGCTCGCCGCGCAGGCGATCCAGGCGCCTCCGCCCCTGACGCGCAGCCGGGCCGCCGTACCGCCGGCGCTCGAGACGCTGGTGCTGCGCTGTCTCGAGAAGCGTCCCGCCGACCGGCCGCAGACGGCCGGTGAGGTGGTGGGCGCGCTCGAGGCGATGGCCACCCCGAGCGGCGGTCTCACGCCCTTCCCCGGAGCCTCTTCCGCGGTACGGACGCGCCGCCGCTGGATCGCATTGGCCGCCGGTGCGGCCGTCGTCGTCGCGGTGGCGCTCGCCCTCGTGTCGCTGCGCGGGGGGCGGCTCGGCGGAGCGACCATGCGCGCGGTCGCCGTGCTGCCGTTCGAGAATCTGGGCGGCGGCGATCCGGGCCAGGCGCTCGCCGACGGATTGCAAGACGACATCCTCACGCAGCTCACCAAGATCGGCGCGCTACAAGTGACGTCCCGCACGTCGATGGGGGAGTATCGCGGCACGACGAAGCCGGTGCGCCAGATCGGGCGGGAGCTTGGCGTCCGCGCGCTGCTCGCAGGACAGGTTCAGCGCGCCGGGAACCGCGTGCGCGTCAACGTGCAGCTCATCGAGGCGGGGAGCGACCGTCAGCTCTGGGCGGAGAGCTACGATCGCGAACTCACCGCGCAAGACGTCTTCGCGATCCAGGACAACATCGCGAAGAGCGTGGCCGAGGCGCTGCGGGTCCAGCTCACGCCCGCCGAGGCGGCGGCAATCGCGGAGACGCCGACCGAAAATCTCGAGGCGCTCGACTATTTTCACCGGGGCCGCGAGCTGTTCAGCCGCCGCGGCGCCGCT
>JBGPIJ010000299.1:0-3339 GCA_041484865.1 Gemmatimonadota bacterium | reverse complement strand
CCCGGCGCCATCATGTCACAGAGTTTCGGCATTCCCCAAGTCTTCATTCACGCCAACAACGCCCAGGTCAAGCAGGCGCACGCGAACTACGAGGCGGCGCAGGCGGCAGGGATTACGGTGCTTGCCTCATCTGGAGACAACGGCGCCACGAACGGCTTCGCGGTCGCGAACGCCGGGTTCCCGGCATCGGATCCGCTTGTCACGGGGGTCGGTGGCACCCAGGGGAATCCGTATCTGAAGCCGTTCACGTTCTCGAACTGCACGGGCAGCTCGTGCAACACCGGCCTCGCGATCGTCTCGGGCCCGTGCCATACAGGCTCCATCTCCCAGCCTCCCTGTGCCGCCGTCGGGTACGGGGGCGAGCAGGTCTGGAACGAGCCGGCATTCGTCGCTGCCGGGGGTGGTGCGCCGAGCAGCCTGTTCGGGGTGCCGTCGTACCAAAATGGCCTCGGGTTGACGACGAGAACCATCCCGGATGTCGCGTATAATGCCGCGATCAACGGCGGCGTACTGGTCGTATGGACCGCCATACCGGCGCAGGCAGGCATCTACATCGTAGGTGGGACGAGTGCGGGAGCGCCGCAGTGGGCGGCCATCGTCGCGTTGGCCAACCAGAAGAAGGGGGGACCGCTTGGATTCATCAACCCGACCCTCTACAAGATCGGCTGCTCGGCCCGGTACAGCTCGGACTTCCACGACATCACCGTCGGCAACAACCAGCTCGCGGGCACACCGGTCGGGTTTGCGGCCAAGACCGGCTGGGATGACGCCACGGGGTTGGGCACACCGAATGTCGCGAATCTGGTGCAGGATCTGGTGACGCCGCCCTCGTGCTCGTGAGTCGCGCGTAGCCGAAGGCTGATTGGAATGATCCCGGGCCCACCGTACGGTGGGCCCGGTTGTTCTTCGAGTCGCCCTACTTCCGCCGGCCGCCCTGCTTCGGCTTTTGGAACTGCTCCTGCTCCGTCGAGCCCTCCATGGCGAGCGTCGTCGACTGCCCGCCCGTCGCCACCTGCGTGACCTGATCGAAGTAGCCCACTCCCACGAAGTCCTGGTGGCGGATCGCCTCGTAACCCTCCCGCTCGGCCGCGAACTCGCGCTGCTGCAGCTCCGAGTACGCCGCCATGCCCCGGGCTTGATAGTCACGCGCCAGCTGGAACATGCTGAGGTTCAGGACGTGGAATGCCGAGAGGGTGACGAACTGGAACTTGTAGCCCAGGGCGCCCAGGTCCCGCTGGAATGACGCGATCTGCGCATCGCTCAAATGTTTCTTCCAGTTGAAGGACGGTGAGCAGTTGTACGCCAGCATCTTCCCGGGGAACTTGGCGTGGATCGCGCCGGCGAATTGCGTCGCTTCGGCCATGTCGGGTTTCGAGGTCTCGAACCACAGCAGATCGGCGTACGGCGCGTAGGCCAGGGCCCGCGCGATCGCCGCCTCGATCCCGTGCCGCACGCCGAAAAAGCCCTCGGTGGTCCGCTCGTCCGTGAGGAAGCGGCGATCGTACTCATCGGGATCGCTCGTCAGGAGCGCGGCGCTGTTCGCGTCGGTGCGCGCGATCAGAATCGTGTCCACGCCGCACACGTCGGCGGCGAGCCGAGCCGCGACGAGCTTCGTGATGAACTCGCTCGTCGGCACGAGCACCTTCCCGCCCAGGTGCCCGCATTTCTTGACCGACGCGAGCTGGTCCTCGAAGTGCACGCCCGCCGCCCCCTCGGCGATCATGTTCTTCATGATCTCGAAGGCGTGCAACGGGCCCCCGAATCCCGCCTCCGCGTCCGCGATGAGCGGCGCGAACCAATGCGTCGAGTGGTCGTCCTTGAGGTGATGGATCTCGTCCGCCCGCTTCAGCGCGTTATTGATGCGCCGCAGCAGTCCCGGCACGCTGTCGGACGGGTACAGGCTCTGGTCCGGGTACATCTCGTTGGCGTGGTTGGCGTCGGCGGCGACCTGCCAGCCGCTCACGTAGATCGCCTTGAGCCCGGCCTGGACCTGCTGGATCGCCTGGTTGCCGGTGATGGCGCTCAACACGGCCACGTAGGGTTCGTCGTGCAGGAGCCGCCACAGCCGCCCAGCGCCGTAACGCGCCAGGGAATATTCGATCTCGATCGAGCCGCGTAACCGGTACACGTCGGCGGGCGTATACGGTCGCGTGATGCCGGTCCAGCGGTGGTCGCTGGCCCAGGCGCGCTCGAGCGCGGTGACGAAGGGGTGACGGTTCATGGCGAGCTCCTCCGCAAGTTTCGAACCGAGTCGAGGGCCCACTTGATACCCGCATGCGCGCCCGTCATTACGTCACGCGAGGGTCGCTCATGTCACGCCTCCCCCGCCGCGGCATGGATCGCGTCGCGTATGCGCTGGTAGGTGCCGCAGCGGCAGATGTTCGTCATCGCGGCGTCGATGTCGCCGTCCGTGGGGTGCGGAGTCTTCGCGAGCAGCGCGGCGGCGGCCATGATCTGGCCCGACTGGCAGTAGCCGCACTGCGGCACGTCGTGCGCGATCCAGGCGCGCTGCACGGGATGCGAGCGGTTGGGAGAGAGGCCTTCGATCGTGGTCACGCGTTTCCCGGCGACCGCCGACACCGCGAGCACGCAGCTGCGCGTCGCGACGCCGTCCACGTGCACCGTGCACGCGCCGCACTGCGCGACGCCGCAGCCGAATTTCGTGCCCGTGAGGCCCACGCTGTCGCGCAACACCCAGAGCAGCGGCGTATCGGGGGGATCGTCCACGCTCTGCGGCCGGCCGTTCAACACGAACTTGATCGGAGTCGTATATCCTCGGACGAGGGGGATCTCCTTGAACCATACGCACTGAGGCGCAAGTTACAAGACGCCCAGTTGAGACGCCGAGTTGCCGAGACCCTGCAACCTAGGCACTGAGATACTCTTCCCCATACATCTTTATCAGCTCGAAGAAGTACGACACCGCCAGCGGTCCTATCAGCAGTCCCATTATGCCGAAGTAGGGCACTCCCGCGAGCGCGCCGACGAGCGTGACGAGGGGGTGGATGTGCGCCCAGCGGCGGTACACCATGGGGCGAATGACGTAGTCCACGTTCCCGATCACGATCACCCCCCACAAGGCGAGGGCGGCGGCGGCGCCGTAGCGGTGGTCCAGGGCCAGCACGATCGCGCCGGGCCCCCACACGAGGCCGGCGCCGAGCAACGGCAGGATCGAGAACACGGCGGTCACGACGCCCCAGAAGAGCGCGTCCGGCAGTCCCGTCACCCAGAACCCCAGGCCCATGAGCGTGCCGTGCATGGCGGCGGAGAGTCCCGTGCCGATCACGGTCGAGGTGGTGACGTCGCGGAAGCGCCTCCGCAGCTTCTCGGTGTTCTTGT
>JBGPIJ010000298.1:0-3358 GCA_041484865.1 Gemmatimonadota bacterium | reverse complement strand
GCCGCTCCGGCGCGCCACCACCTACGCCATCAACCAGCGCGGCTTCTTCCGCCGCTGCTTCGGCGACGGGCGCTTCGAGATCGACAACGGACGCGTCGAGCGCCGGATCCGGATGTTCGCCGTCGCCCGCCGCAACTTCCTCTTCACGGGCTCCGCCCGCGGCGGCGAACGGCTCGCCGCCGCGTTCACCCTCGTGGACAACTGCCTCGCCCTCGGCCTCGACCCCGAGCGCTACCTCGTCGACATCATCGACAAGCTCGAGCGCGGATGGCCGCTGCGCCGCCTCTCGGAGCTCATCCCGCAAAATTGGGCCGCCGAGCATTCCGCGCAGCACCGCCACCAGTAGGCTCGGCGCGGCACTCGCGGACGACTCGGACATCGCCGGGCAGTCTGCGGTTGCACGGTAAGCCCTCCGCGAACGGCGTCTTGCTCGTGGTCGAAGATCGTGGGTCCGGCCGTCCCCCCGCCAGTAGGCCCGTGGCTCGTCGAGGCTGGCGGCCGCGAGGGAAGAGATGGGCGCAAGCTGCGGGATCGATGCGGTGCACGCCGACGCGAGCAGCGACCCGGGAGCGCACCCCCGGCGCGACTGGGTGCGGAGGCGTCCGGGGCGACTCGCGCCCCCCGTTCGCCTTCGGCGTGAACTACGCGGCGGCGGCCAGCTCGGCGGCGAGTTCGGCTGCGAGCTTGGCCTCGGCCGTTGCGCGCGCGTACGTCTCGGGCAAGAGCGCCGCGATGTCCTTCTCGCCAGCGAGGATCTTCGCCAGCGTTTCTCGAAGGTAGCGGCGCGGCTCGATACCGAACTTCCTGCACGTCGTGAGGATCGTGAGGGCGTCGGCGGCGCGACGTGCGCTGACATCGTGACCTACGAACATCCACGTCTTTCGGTCCAGAACCCAGCGCCGGAGGTCACGCTCGACTTCGTTGTTCGTGAGATCCATCAGCGGATCGCGCATGAAGGCGGTGAGCCGCTTCCACTGTCGCTCGATGTATCCCAGTGCCTTGCCCAGGAGGCTCTTGGGCTCGACGTCCAACCGTCGAGCAGCGACCCAGACGCGCAGCCGCTCGAGCGGCGCTGCGGTGTCCGTCTGCCGGCGAGCAAACCGCTCGGCGAGGGTCTCGCCGAGGCGCTTGGACTCGGCGTCGGCGTGGAAGATGCCGCCGAAGATATCGATCCCCTCGGCCGCTCGAGCGTCACCCCCTCGCAGCGCGAGGACGAGGCCCCGCCGCGCGTGAGCATTACAGCCGCCTCTCTCGCCGCCGGCGCGCTCCACGCAATTGTTCGTGGGCGACCCGTCGCACATCACGCTCGCGAGCGTCCGCCCGGCGAGCAGATCGTCGATGTGCTTGGCGTGCCCGCTGGGCGCGAATACGAAGTACGAATACAGGTGAGCCCCTTCGATGAGCCAGAGTGCCCCGGTGCGGATCCCGAGAGGCTGCGTGTCGTCGATGACGGGCATGCTCGTCGCGTCGAGCGCAGTGTAGCTTGATGTCAGGGATTTCTCGGCGATGTGCTGAACTACCGGGTCGAAGAGGTCGATAACGCGCCCGGCGCTCCCCGCGAGCGTGTTGGCCGACAGGGGAACATCTTGCTGGCGCGCGTTGCGCTCCATCCGTTCCCACGGCACCGCGTCGTCATAATGATCGACGATCGCGTGCACAAGCAGTTCGGTGCCGAGGATCCCGCGGTCCAGCACTTCATCCTCCTTCGGCGCGGTGACGACGTACTCGTGGCACTTCTGGCACGAGCACGTCTCTCGGGAGATCTTCTTGACCACGTACTCCGCGGGACGGATGTCGAGCTTCTCGGCCGTCTTGTAACCGATCGTCTCCGCCGGAATGTTGCAGAGCGGACACATGCGCTGCGACGCGGACACGGGATGCACCTCGGGAACGCGCGGCAGGTGACCAGGCAAGACCGGGCGACCGTGCTTGTGGGGGATCTTGGGGCCACGCTTCTTCTTCTCGCGCGCCGGCAGCACCGGCGGCACCGGCGGTGTCGGAACCGCCTCGGCGTCGTTCGCGGCGGGCTGCATGAAGAGTGGCAGCTCGAGTTGCAGCCGGCGCATCGTCTCGCTGGGCGGCCGTTTGCACGTCTTGTTCGCGAGCTTCGCCATGAGTTCGGTATTCAGGTCTCGCATCCGACCCAGCAACGCCACCACCGCGGCGATCAGCGCCACGATGGCGCCGCGCGCGATCATGTCGGTGATGAACGTGCGCACGACGTCGAGGTCGGGCACATGCGCACTGGTAATGGGGGTCGCCTTCTCCGCCGACATGCACCCCATTAGACGCAGGATGCCCTCCCGAAATTCTGTTCGCGAACGCTCTTTTTTTCGATTTCGTCAGGCCACGCGGGCGTGCGGCGCCCATCGCTTTCGTCGGACCGCCCCCACGAGATCGATGCCCTCGAGCACGAGCATCACCTCTGCGGCTTCGACGACGACATGCCCACGGTCCGAGTGCCACGGTACACGAAACGTTCCAGCCTCGAGACGCTTCGTGATCAGCACGTATCCGTCGCGGTCCCAATAGAGCACGCGCACCCTGTTGCCGCGACGCGAGAAGAAGACGTACATCGAGCCGCAGAGCGGATCCTCCGCAAACTGCGAGCGCACGAGCGTCGACAGTCCATCGATTCCCTTGCGACCGTCAACCCGGGCGGTCGCGACGAACACACGGGCTCCCGGCGGCAGCGTCAGCATCCGCGCGCCCCTGCGGCCAACGCGAGCGCGATGCGAGCCAGGTGCTCGACGTCGATGTCCTCGCGAATGCGGAGCACGACATCCTGGTACGCGATCTCGATGTGGGCCCGCTCCGTTGTCGCCCTCGACGCGGGCGGCAACGGCACCGCAACAAACGCCACCGGCTCCGCCTCCACCAGCCGCTTCTTCCAGTAGCTGAGCCGCCGCGACGAGAACCCCCGGGCACGTGCGAACGAAGCGGCGCTCATCCGCGACTTCGCGAGATCCCTCAGCGCGGCGCGGGCCTCCGCCTCTGTCCATTGTTGCCAGTGCCGCCCCTCAGCCGTGGTCGTGTTCTTGTGCATGCCGTTCTCTCCGCGCGCACGTTGCACGGGTCGGGCATGCTCCGAAAGACGCCGTTCGCGGAGGGGTTACGGTACATTGTGGATCTCCCGATCGGATGATCTGCATCCTTGATGCGGTAGGCACGTAGGCGCGCGGAGACCGACGTTGCATTCCGCGAGCAGAGCACGGTCGAGCCCGTCAGTATGGGCGCCGAGTCCCGCGGCGAAAAGGCGAGCTATTCCGCGAGGTGCAATTGCGCCAGGAAACTCCCGAATGTCCGACTACGCAGCAGGGTAGCCACAACAGGGGTTTCCCGCCTGGCAACGCACTCG
>JBGPIJ010000297.1:0-3380 GCA_041484865.1 Gemmatimonadota bacterium | reverse complement strand
GCAGCGGATGGAGGCGGTCCCCACGTTTTCTCGCCTTCTGCCTTCGCTCTCGCCTTGTCCTTCTCCCTCCGCTCCATCTCCTTCCTATATTCGTCCCCCAGCGCTCGATCGACACGGCGGAACTCGGCATCTGAAACGAAGTGTAGAGTCCGCAGGCGTCGTAAGACGACATATCGACTGACTGCGAAGACCCTCGCCAGGACTCTCAGCGCGTCCATCACCGCGATCCGTTTGTCGCGGAGCATCTGCGTGGTTTCTTCGCCCATGAGGGCATCGCCGGGCACGAGCAGATCGGCAGCGAACTGATTACAGAACTGCTCCACCTCGCTTTTCCCCGTGGCGCGGGCAGCAATATCCGGGAGGCACATTCCGGGCTGACCCAAGCATAGATGGGCCCACTCGTGGAACAGGCTGAAGATCTGCGATGACTGGTAGTCATCGCTGCTCAGGACAATGACCGGCGGCGTGCCGGCCAGCGAGAACGCACGCACGTCCTCCGGCGGGATCGGAAAGCGGAAGACCAAGGCGCCCATTCCCTCAAGAGCCCGCCGCCAAATGGGGAGAGCCTTCTGCGGCGTATGAAGTGTCATCTGCTCTTCAACGGTAACCCCTAGCCTGCGCCGAGCCTCGGCGGCGACGGCACGTGGATCGCTGCCAAGCGATACGTGGGGCATCTCCGGCGCTGGTGCCGTCGCCAACATGTCGACGAAGGCATCCTGAAGACGTCGGGCTCTCCTGAGCCCGAAGAGGACTTCTGGCGGGAGCCGGTCACTCACGCCGGGACCAGGCATGGGTAGCCGAAAATCAATCGGTAGGGCCGGCTCCATCGGGCGCTCTGAGAGGAAGAATGCCGCTGGTGGGCGCTTGAACACCTCCGCAATCTTCTCAAGCTGCCGTGGCGTAGGGTCCCCGCCCTGAACTTCCCACCGGTGTAGTCGCTCCTCACGAATCCCGATCTTGTGCGCGGCGATCTCGACCGTCATGCCGGCCGTCTCCCGCGCCCAGCGCAGCAGATCGGCCTTGATCGTGAGCCTTGCCTTAGCCATGGCGCGCCACCATCGCTTGCTCGACAACGCGAGCGGATGGAGCCGTCAGCACTAGGCGGCGCTCGATTCGCGGTCGAGGTCGCGTAGCCCGAGCGCGCGCAGCCACGCGGACACTTCCAGCCCTTCGCGTTGCGCTGGGTCCGCCAGAGCACGCTTCTGCTGCGCCGTCACGCGGACTCGGATCGACTGCTCTTTGTGCTGTGCGCGCGGCTTCCAGTGCTTCCGGATGCCATTGTCCATGGGCGCCAATGTAGGCCCATGAGGGCACCCCAGGCAACTCGTGACGTGGGGGCACTTAAGTAAAAAAAGCGGGGCGCAACCCCACGGACCGCGGCAAGAGTGGCTCCAAGCACTATACCCTGACCGACGCGGGCGGCGTCCCTGTCGGACTGCTCGTCACACCCGCCAACTGGCATGATCAGCGCGGCCTGCGGTCGTTGCTCGACGAACGGATCGTGCGGGCCGCGCCGCACACCGACCAGCATCTCTACCTCGACAAGGGCTACGACGCGCTACCGATCGCTCGCGCCGTGCGCCGTCGGGGATATGTCCCTCATATCCGCGCGCGGGGGAAGAACACCGCGCCTGTCGCCGCGGGTCGCGACCGCGCCGCTGGGTCGTCGAACGCACGCACTCCTGGTTCAATCGCTGCCGCAAACTGCTCACGCGCTGGGAGAAGAAGGCCCAGAACTACCTCGCGCTCGTCCAGTTCGCGGCCACCACCATCGTGTTCCGCCTTGTGGGACAGGCTCTAAGCCCAATGCCGGTCACTTAACGCGAATCCTTCGACGACGAGGACGGTTACGCGGATAGCTACTCATTTTGATCTTGACCGCCCGCGGGTAGCGGCGCGGTCGCCGCTCGGGCAGCACGAAGAGCGCGAGTTCGTCGAGCAGGGCCTCGAGGCGGCGCGGCAAGACGCCGGGCGGCGAGAGCCAGGCGGTGTGCCAGAAGCCGCGCACGGCGAGGAGCGCGTGGCGATAGCTCAGGCGCAGCGGCGGTACGGCCGCGCGCGGCGCCGCGCGACTCATCACGAGGCGGAGGAGGTTGTAGGCGAGCAGCAGGCCCCACACTTCCTGTTCGACGCGGGCGGGGGCGTGGCTGCGCAGGGCCTCCACGCGCTCGAGCGTGTGCGTCTTGATCTCATCGAAGGTGAGCTCGAGTTCCCAGCGCTCGTGGTAGAGCGCGACGAGCTCGGGGGCGGGATAGGCCACGGGATCGAGGAGCGAGGTGAAGAGGAGGTAGGGGCGGAAGCCGCGGTGGTGGACGCGCACGGCGCGCACGCGGAGCGTCGCGGGGAGCGCGGGGTGCGCGCGGCGGGTTGCGCGGCTACGGGTGAGGTCGACGAGGTGATCGCCCGGGCCGAGGCGCTGGACGACGTGGGCCTTGAGGGCGGTGCGGCCCGCTTTGGCGCGCACAAGCCAGTGGCGCTGGCGCGCGGGGTCGGCGAGCGCGTGGAAGAGCGCGTAGGCGCAGAAGCCGCGGTCGAGGATGACCAGCGTGTGGGCGGGCACGGCCGCCCACAGCGAGGTCGCCAAGGTGACTTCACTCGTGCGGTACGGGCCGAGCGCGGCGGCGGCAACGAGATGGTGGCGCAGGACCGAGAGCGCGACCAGCCGCAGCTGCGGATAGCCGGCGCCCTCGCCGTGGCGACTGCCGGGGCGCCCGAAGCGCGTGACGTTCTCCGGGGTGTCGGCCACGCGCAGCGTCGTGCCGTCGAGGCCGTAGACGGCCAGCCCGCGCCAGCGGGTGGTGTCGGCCGCCGCGGTGGTCCACACGGTCGCGGTCTGCGCGAAGAGCGCGGCCAGGGGCGCGGCCCCGAGCTGGTCGCGCGCCTGGACGATGGCCGCGTTGGTGACGTGCCCTCGCCCGCCGTTGCGCGCGGGCAGGACGAGGGCGAGATGCTGCACGACCTGCGCGATGCTGCGATCGTGGAACAGGCCCATCCCGATGACGAGCCACACCACGTGCTCCGCCGGCAGCTTGCGCCGCCGCACCGACGCGGTCCCGGTCGCGGCCAGGGCCTCGGCGATCCACGCCGGATCGATCGCGGCACTGAATTGCTCGAAGCTCGCCGGCCGCGCGCCCGCGCCGACGGCCAGAACCGTCTCCCCCAACCCCATCGCCCCCACCTCCGATCGGGGGCACCCACTACACCCTGCGGCGAAACGGATCTAGATCCGGTCACTTAACGCGAATCCTTCGACGGCGGGGGCGTTTACGCGGGTAGTTGCTCATTTTGATCTTGACGGCACGGGGGTAGCGCCGCTGGGGACGGCGTGGGGGCAGGATGAGCAAGGCGAGTTCGTCGTGCAGTGCTTCGAGCCGTCGCGG
>JBGPIJ010000296.1:0-3381 GCA_041484865.1 Gemmatimonadota bacterium | reverse complement strand
GTAGCACCTGGCTGGCGACGACGAAGTCCACCGACTTGGGTGAGAAAGGAAGGGTATTCCCGTCGGCCAGCACTAGTGTGAGCCCGCCCGACCGGTCGGCGCGGATCGCGCTCGCCACGGCGGCGCGATTGATCTCCACACCAACGGTCCGCAGCGTGACGCCGTGGCGTCTCGCGCTCGCCGCTGCGGCGCGGGGAATGTCGCCGAGCCCCGTTCCCACATCGAGCAACGTCCACGCACCACCCTTCTCCCTTCCCGCTGACCTCTTCCCCGTCTTAAAGAATCGCTCCAGCTCCCGCACGACCGCCCGGGTGCCCCCGAACAGCGCGTTGAGCCGAGCGATGTCCTTGAGCTCCCGCTCCACGGCGACGGCATCGGCTCGCGGATCGTCCAGCAGCTCGATTCCCGTCATGGCCCGAAGCCCGCGTAGCCGCCGCGGTAATAGAGGAGCGGGCTTCGGCTCGAAACGGAGCCGCCGGTGACGAGCCCGAAGAAGACGGTGTGATCCCCGCCGGGAACTGTCTGTTGTTTCTCGCAGTCGATGTGCGCGAGCACCCCTTCGATGACCGGAACGCCGGACCGGTTCTCTCGATATCCCACGCCGCTGAAGCGGTCCGGGTGATCGGCGGCGAAGCGGCGCGACAGCGCCTCCTGGTCCGCGGCGAGCACGTTCAGGACGAAGTGCGGGGCGGCGAGGAGCGCCGCGTGCATGTCGTGCTCGCGGCTGACGGAGACGAGGAGGAGCGGGGGCTCGAGCGACACGGAGGCTACGGAACTCGCCGTCATGCCGATCGGCCGGCCGTCGGGGCTCCGCGTGGTGAGGATCGTGACGCCGGTGGCGAACTGGCCGAGCAGCTGGCGGAACTGGGCGGGCTCAACGCCGTGCACGCGTTACCAGAGGAGTTGGGTGAGTACGCGGGGCCGAAGGGCGTGTTGCGCCGGAACGAAATTGCCGGTCGCCCCCACCAGAACATCCGCGAGGTCGGGCCGCCGCGCCAGGCGACCGACCACGCGATTCGTGAGCGCGGGCCATCCCACGCCCCAGCCGATCAACCGTTCGAGGACCCATTTGCCCGCAAAGGTGGCGCGGCGCGCGGCGCGATAGGGGTCGAGAGCCCTCGCGGTGAGGCGGGCGCCTTGCTCGAGGAGGGGCAGGAGTGTGGCCGCGACGAGCTCCGCCCCACGCAGCGCGCTGAAGATCCCCTGGCCGGTGAACGGGTCAAAGAAATCGGCGGCGTCACCGACGAGCAACGCGCCACCTCCCTCCGCGACCGTGCGGCGGCTCCAGCGCGCGAACGGGCCCGTCACGAGCACGTCGCGCGTGAGCCGACGCGGGTCGAAACGCCCGCGCAGCGCGGGGAAGCGCTCGAGCTCGGTAAAAAACTCCGCGCGGATCCGGGAAGCTCGGCGTCGCACCGCGGCGAGCGGCAGCACGAGGGCGACGGTGGTGACGCCGCCCCCGACGGGCCCCATCCCCACGTAGCCTGAGTTGCTCACGTGCAGCTCGCCCCAATCATCCACCCCCGCGACCTCTGCCACGTGGGCGGTGAACGCAATGCGCCGCGGCGCGCCGTGCCGTGCCAATCCCAGCCGCCGCGCCACGATGGAATGAAGACCATCTGCTCCGACGACGACCTGTGCGCGCAACGCCTCCCGCTTCCCACTTCCCCCTTCCCGCGCTACCACACCGGTGACCGCCCCGTCTTCGAACGTCAGTTCTTCCACCATGACCCCCTCGCGCACCACCGCTCCGGCCCGCTCCGCCGCCCCGAGCAGGATGGCGTCGAAGGTGAGGCGGGGAAGCGCGAAACTGTAGGGCCGGGGACTCGAGAACCCGTGCCGGGCCGCGAAGCGCCCGCACATGACGGCGCCGTTCGGCGCGAACACCTTCATCCCGTACAGCCGAGCCGGGGCGGCCCGCTCGACGGCCTGGAGCACGTCCGATCCGAGCCGCTCCAGCAGGCGGGTGGCTTCCGGGCTCAGGTACTCCGAGCAGGGTTTGTCGCGAGGGAATCGGGCCCGGTCGAGCAGCAGCACACGGGCCCCGGCGCGGGCAAGGTGGAGCGCCGTGCCCGCGCCCGCGGGACCGGCGCCGACGACGATAGCGTCCCACGATCGCATGGACCGACCTAGGACGCGAGCCGCGAACCCGCGAGGCTCACGCTCGCGCCGACCAGCGTCGCCACCAGATTCACCGCGTCGTTGTCAAGCCACTGCCAGCCCCTGATCAGGCGCACCGGCTCGTGACAGACGAGGTCACCCCGCTCCGAGCGAGCACCGCACGCCGCGCACTCATACAGCCCTTGCGCCGTCGCGCCCACGACGGAATCGGCGAACATTCCCGAGATCCCCGCGACGAGGACGAACGCCGCCCGGGGTCGGGTGCCTCGGGGCGAGAGTACGTGCGCGAGCAAGGCGATGACGAGCGCGCCCGCGATGCCTCCCAGGGTGCCGAGCAGGGTAATCCCGCCGGACGCGCCGCGCGCTACCCTGGCGCCGGTCGTGATGAATCGGGGAGGGTACGGGGAGAACGCACCGATCTCGGTCGCCCAGGTATCGGCCGTGGCGGCGGCGAGCGCGCCCGCCGAGACGACCCACGAACCGCACAGCGCCGCCAGCGCGGCGATGCCCCCGTTTGCCAATACTTGCCGCGCGTTGCGGCGGCCACCCCATCCCGTGGCGACGCGGGTCAGGACACTGCCGGAAACGAAGAAGGCGACGAGCAACGCCGCCCCTCGCCAACCGAGTCCCCACAGTTCCGCCGCTCCGACGAGCAAGGCCGCGACCGCGCCTCGAGCGGTGAGCCACGTCACTCGCCGAACAGCTCACTCAGGATCTTGCGCTTTAGCTCTGCGGGGGCCCCGCGGGCGCGACATCGTGCGTGGAGGAACTGGAGGAACGCTCCTTCGAAATCGAAATGGTCGACGCACGGGCGGCACGCCTCGAGGTGGCGGCGTACCTCCCGCTCCGCTTCCGGGGTCAGCTCCTTGTCCAGGAACTCGTAGAGGTGCTTCAGCGCCTCGTCGCAGTTCACGCGTGATTTCCCTTGATGTAACCCATGCTGACGGCGTACTGGTACAGCTTCGCCTGTAGCATGCGCCGCGCCCGGAACAACCGCGACTTCACGGTCCCGATCGGAACCTCCAGGACGCGCGCCACTTCCTCGTAACTCATTCCTTCTACGTCGCTCAACACCACAGCCTCGCGAAATTGTTCCGGCAGCTCGTCGATGGCGCGGAGCACCTCGTCATCCACGATCTTGTCGAAGAACCGGCTCTGCGGGTCTTCGTCCTGCGGGGTGTCCTCGAATACGGCGAACGGCTCGATCGCGTCCAGGTCCACGGTCGCGGGGCGGCGCGCGCGGCGCCGGTATTCATTAAT